>NZ_JASEWO010000449.1:0-417 GCF_030024295.1 Pantoea sp. Pa-EAmG | reverse complement strand
GTACGACCGGCACTCTTTTTAGTCCCAGACTGAGCGCGACTTCCATACGGTGCTGGCCGTCCAGTACCAGATTATGGTGTAGATCACGCTCCTCACCTTATCAAAAAAAACAAACCTGAATAATTTTATTACGCAACCATTCAACGCGACGTGAACTGAATTTTTCAATATGGCGCAATTTTTGTGGTTCAAAAAACTCTACATTCATTTTAGTGCCTCAACATTTTCTAATAATAAATGATAATCCGCAACCGCCTGCCGGTAATCGACTTCTTCGTTGAAAGATCTTGCAAACAAATCCGTAATATCTACAGCACGGCAGGGTAAGCAAGAGCGGTGTACAATCCAGGGTGCCATGTAATATTGCTGGGCGCTTTGCTGTAAAAACGTCTGCCGCAGGCGTCGATCTTTTTCCAC
>NZ_JASEWO010000249.1:0-4960 GCF_030024295.1 Pantoea sp. Pa-EAmG | reverse complement strand
CATTGTCCTAATCTCAAAATATAATAAATGGAGTTGTTCTGCCGCCTCATAATAGTGGCGGTGAAAAATAACTGCAATAGCCAGATTAAAAAGCAAAACGTAAAGTTAATGTTGTTAAGCTTTTTAAGGCGCTATTTATTATTCTTTTTATAGATTTGATAGCACAGGTTTTGCAGGGATAAATACCGCTGTGCGCCTTTCGCCCGGGCATCAGCGATAATAATACTGAATAAAATTGCTGCATGATCACGGCTTTGACATAACGTGCGAAATGTTGATAACGATGCTGCTGATCTATGACGATGACGTTAATTTGAGCAGTTGATAAAAATAATGCATCGCAACAGTGCAGCAGCTTTATGATAGACTCACGCGCAACAGTTTCGGGCAGTGACAAGAGACATTTATGGCGCAACTCTATTTTTATTACTCAGCGATGAACGCGGGAAAATCCACCGCATTGCTGCAGTCTTCCTACAATTACCATGAGCGCGGCATGCGTACGCTGGTGTATACCGCGGAAATTGACGACCGCTTCGGCGCCGGAAAAGTCAGCTCGCGTATTGGTCTTTCGTCTCCGGCTTTTTTATATAACGCGCAGACCAACCTGGAAAGTGAAATTGCGGAACAGCACGCGAAGCAGACGGTTCACTGTGTACTGGTGGATGAGAGCCAGTTTCTGACGCGTGAGCAGGTGAAAGCCCTGTCGGACGTGGTAGATAATCTGGATATTCCGGTGCTGTGTTATGGTCTGCGTACCGACTTTCGCGGTGAGTTATTTACCGGCAGTCAGTATTTACTGGCCTGGGCCGATAAGCTGGTGGAATTGAAAACCGTGTGTCACTGTGGACGCAAAGCCAGCATGGTGTTACGACTGGATGCTAAGGGTAAACCGTTCAGCGAAGGGGAGCAGGTGGTGATCGGTGGTAATGAGCGCTATATCTCTGTGTGCCGCAAGCACTATAAACAGGCGATTAATGACGGCTCGCTAAACGCCATTTACGGTTCACAACTGCCTCACGCCTGAATAGCCGCAGCATAAAAAAACCCGCCGCAGCGGGTTTTTTTGTATCAGGCCAATCAGGCCTTCTTGGTTTTCTTCTCACTCTTAACGGCTTTAGCTTCACCCTCAGCAGCAACACTGTTATCTGCTTCTGAGAACTCACGGCCATAGAAGGTATCCAGCATGATTTGTTTCAGTTCAGCAATCAGCGGATAGCGTGGGTTAGCACCGGTACACTGGTCATCGAACGCATCATCCGCCAGCTTGTCGACTTTCGCCAGGAAGTCAGCTTCCTGCACGCCCGCTTCGCGGATAGAGGTTGGGATACCCAGCTGAGTTTTCATCTCTTCCAGCCATGCCAGCAGTTTTTCAATTTTCTGCGCGGTACGGTCACCGGCAGCGCTCAGACCGAGATGGTCAGCAATCTCCGCATAGCGGCGGCGTGCCTGCGGACGGTCGTACTGGCTGAAGGCAGTCTGCTTGGTTGGATTGTCATTCGCGTTGTAGCGAATCACGTTACAAATCAGCAGGGCGTTGGCCAGACCGTGTGGAATGTGGAACTCAGAGCCCAGTTTATGCGCCATGGAGTGACACACGCCGAGGAAGGCGTTGGCGAAAGCGATACCGGCAATGGTCGCCGCATTGTGAACACGCTCACGCGCCACAGGATTTTTCGCGCCGTCACGATAGCTGGCAGGCAGATTCTCTTTCAGCAGCTTCAGTGCCTGCAGCGCCTGACCGTCAGAGTATTCGTTGGCCAGTACCGATACGTAGGCTTCCAGCGCATGGGTGACGGCATCCAGACCCCCAAAGGCGCACAGCGAACGCGGCATCTCCATTACCAGGTTGGCATCGACAATCGCCATATCCGGCGTCAGCGCATAATCTGCCAGCGGGTATTTCTGACCAGTCGCATCGTCGGTAACCACTGCAAACGGGGTAACTTCTGAACCGGTACCTGAAGTCGTGGTAATCGCCACCATACGTGCTTTGACACCCATTTTCGGGAACTTGTAGATACGTTTACGGATGTCCATAAAGCGCAGCGCCAGTTCTTCAAAGTGAGTTTCCGGATGTTCATACATCACCCACATAATCTTGGCCGCATCCATCGGTGAACCCCCGCCCAGTGCGATAATCACATCAGGTTTGAAGCTGTTCATCTGCTCGGCACCTTTACGCACGATGCTCAGCGTTGGGTCTGCTTCTACTTCAAAGAACACTTCGGTTTCGATTCCGTGTGATTTCAGCACGCGGGTGACCTGGTCAGCATAACCGTTGTTGAACAGGAAGCGGTCGGTGACGATAAAGGCGCGTTTTGCACCGTCAGTCGCCACTTCTTCCAGCGCAATTGGCAGTGAACCGCGGCGGAAGTAGATAGACTTCGGAAGTTTATGCCACAACATATTTTCAGCTCGCTTGGCCACGGTTTTCTTGTTGATCAGGTGTTTTGGACCCACGTTTTCAGAGATAGAGTTACCACCCCATGAACCGCAGCCCAGCGTGAGTGAAGGGGCCAGCTTGAAGTTATACAGGTCACCGATCCCGCCCTGTGAAGCCGGGGTGTTGATCAGGATGCGCGCGGTTTTCATTTTGTCGCCGAAGAAGTTAACGCGCTCGCGCTGGTTATCCTGGTCGGTGTAAAGACAGGAGGTGTGGCCGATACCGCCCATTGCCACCAGTTTTTCTGCTTTATCCACCGCATCGTAATAATCTTTCGCGCGGTACATGGCCAGCGTTGGCGAGAGCTTCTCATGGGCGAATGGCTCAGACTCATCCACCAGTTTCACTTCACCAATCAGAATTTTGGTGCTCACCGGCACGCTAATCCCTGCCAGTTCAGCAATTTTGTAAGCCGGCTGACCGACAATCGCCGCGTTCAGCGCGCCATTTTTCAGGATGATATCCTGCACCGCTTTCAGCTCTTTGCCCTGCAGCAGGTAGCCACCGTGGCTGGCGAAGCGCTCACGCACGGCATCATAGACAGAATCCACCACAATCACTGACTGTTCAGACGCGCAAATCACGCCGTTGTCGAAGGTTTTTGACATCAGGATCGAGGCAACCGCGCGTTTGATATCGGCCGTTTCGTCAATTACTACCGGGGTGTTACCCGCGCCCACACCAATCGCTGGTTTGCCGGAGCTGTAAGCCGCTTTCACCATGCCCGGACCACCGGTGGCGAGAATCAGGTTGATATCCGGGTGATGCATCAGCTGGTTAGAGAGCTCAACCGATGGCGCATCAATCCAGCCAATAATGTCTTTTGGCGCGCCGGCCGCGATAGCAGCCTGCAGTACGATGTCAGCCGCTTTATTGGTGGCGTCTTTGGCACGTGGATGAGGAGAGAAGATGATACCGTTACGGGTTTTCAGGCTAATCAGGGCCTTGAAGATGGCGGTAGAGGTCGGGTTGGTGGTGGGCACGATGCCACAAATCAGGCCAATCGGCTCAGCGATGGTGATGGTGCCAAAGGTATCATCGGTGTCCAGCACGCCACAGGTTTTTTCGTCTTTGTAAGCGTTATAAATATATTCGGAAGCGAAGTGGTTTTTGATCACTTTATCTTCAACGATACCCATGCCGGATTCGGCAACGGCCATTTTGGCGAGAGGGATACGGGCATCGGCAGCGGCGAGGGCGGCTGCACGGAAAATGGTATCAACTTGTTCCTGACTAAAATTGGCGTATTCGCGCTGTGCCTTTTTAACACGTTCTACCAGTGCGTTAAGCTCGGCAACATTAGTAACGGCCATAATACTCTCCTAAGGAAGTTAAACTTTTTTAGTAAACAAGCCTGAATCCAGAAGTATAGTCTCGTTACGCTTATGGATAGCTAAGGATGGCGATGCCCGTGCCGTTGCTTACTAAAAAGGTTTTTCCGCCAGGATGACCTGTGTCACAGGGTTGAGTTCCGATGGGCTAAGATTACCCCTGATGGGGTAGGCGATTTATGATGCAGATCAATTTAACTATCAGCTGACACCTTTCAGCGCTCACTTTTGCAAGTAAAGTTAGCGTCGACGGCTACAGAAGCCGATCTGACCCGCTGCAGGCCGATAACATCGCGCTAACAGTAGCGGAATAAACTGGGATAGTGCTTTAAGTGCAGCATTTATTTCTGCGTTAGCCTCTGGTGTTTCGCCAGGCTTTTGCACTACATTAAGCGCGATTTTTTTCGCCATCACCTGGAGCCCACCGTGACCCCTGCGCTACTCGATCTTTCTGGCTACATTAAATTTTTTGTGGGTTTGTTCGCGCTGGTTAACCCGGTCGGCATTATTCCGGTATTTATCAGCATGACCAGCTACCAGGCGGTGGCGGAGCGCAATAAAACCAACCTGACCGCGAACCTGGCGGTGGCGATTATCCTCTGGACCTCGCTGTTTCTTGGCGACGGTATCCTGCATCTGTTTGGTATCTCGATTGACTCTTTCCGCATCGCCGGTGGCATTCTGGTGGTCACCATCGCCATGTCGATGATCAGCGGCAAGCTGGGTGAAGACAAACAGAACAAGCAGGAGAAGTCAGAAACGGCGATTCGCGAAAGCATCGGCGTGGTGCCGCTGGCGCTGCCGCTGATGGCGGGGCCGGGCGCGATCAGCTCGACCATTGTCTGGAGCTCGCGTTATCACAGCTGGCCAAATCTGCTGGGCTTTACCCTGGCGATTGCGATATTTGCCTTCTGCTGCTGGTTATTATTCCGGGCCGCACCGCTGATGGTGCGCGTATTGGGACAAACCGGTATCAACGTCATTACGCGTATCATGGGGCTGCTGCTCATGGCGCTGGGCATTGAATTTGTCGTGACCGGAATGAAAGCCCTGTTTCCAGGATTACTGAATTAACGGCGGTTATTTTTTATCGCTAAGCTCTTTGTGAAACAGAATGGTGCAATTAAACGAAATATTGCACCATTATATTGATTTTATTTGTCGCGCTTAATATTGGCTTAAC
>NZ_JASEWO010000248.1:0-4972 GCF_030024295.1 Pantoea sp. Pa-EAmG | reverse complement strand
TCAGTGCGCTTTTCGTTGTGGCGGACCTGCGGCCAGCGCACGCGGTCAGACTGACATCGTCTTATTACTCATTAATGCGATGCGACAAGTCTAAGTCATGCCGCTCTGGCGTCTGTCAGTCTGGCCAGAGCACCGCGAAGCACCCGGCGCCACGACACCCCTTCTGACCGGCAGGTTCGCCTGCCTTCCCGCACGGTTTTTGCCGGTCCGGCTCCGGCCGCCGCAGAGACGGTGCAGCCCTGAGTTATCCGGAGTTCTCTCTATGTCATTTACCGAACGGGCAGGGCTGATACCGGTCCTGCTGCTGACCGGCTGCGCGCAGCCAGCGGTTTACACCGGGCCGCCTTCCGGGAGCGTGATCGACAGCATGCTCTCGCGCAGCGCGGCCGACATCAGCGCCATGCAGTACCGGGTGCATCAGGCCGGGCCCTCGGCGCAGCGTCCGGTTGCGCCCGCCGCTAAACCCGTCCAACCCCTTACGGCGGGCACCACCGGCGCTTCCGCGCTGACGGTGAAGCCCGCGTCTTCCCCTCCGGCCTCCGCGCCGGGCGCCGGACCGACCGATGGCTTTATCCGGCAGGACGGTGCGGCCCCCACGCTGCGCGCAGCCCTGCGCAAAATTGTGCCGCCCGGGCAGACCGTGGTGTTTGATAAGGCGGTCTCCGCCGACGCGCCGGAGCTGTGGCGCTGGACGGGCAACGATCGCTGGCAGTACGTCGCCGACAAGATGCTTTCGGCGCGCGGTCTCAAAGCCACCCTGAACGATAAGACCCACACTGTCACCGTGGCGCCTGCGCAGCATGCTCAGGCATTGCAGGGGGCAGGGAAGCCTGCCGTGCCTCTGCTACCGGCTGCGTCCTCTGTGAAAACGACGTCCGCCGGCAGCGTTAAAAGCGAGGCGCCGGGTTCCACCGGACGTAACCCGTTCGGCGGGAACCATGCGGCTGCGGGAAGCGGGGCGCCGGTCATCCCGGTTAAGACGGTGAAGGCTCCTCCGCCGCTGCGCATCTGGAAAATTGAGCGGGGCACCACCCTGCGACAGGGCTATGAGCAGTGGGTGTCACAGGAAATCTGTGGGTCGGATAAGCCGAAGTGGACGGTCCGCTGGGACACGGGGACGAACTACCCCATCGATTACACCCTGACTTTCCATGCCGCAAACTTTGAGGATGCGACGGCGCAGCTGTTTACCCTCTGGCATTCCGCACAGGTTCCTCTGTTTGTCAGCGGCTACCGCCAGCAGTGTCTGGTTGTTATCAGCGACGCGCCACCGGGAACGGCTTCAGCGGCCTCAAACCCGATGGATAAGGAGACGCGCTGATGCTCAGGAAGACACCTCAATTCCCCCTGAGCGCGGAGGCATTCACCTCACGCAGGGCGTTTATCCGGCTCATCATGACGCTGCTTGCCGACACCGGTGAGCAAAGCAATGACGATCGGCTGACGCGCGCGCTGCGCCTGTTCTTCTCAAAGCATGGCGCTTACTGCGGCGGATATCTGCTTTCCGAGCTCAGCAGAGTGACGTGGCTCTGGGAAATGGATAGGGCTGACGCAAAGGATGAAGAGACCGGTGAGCTTTTTGTGGAAATCGACGTCAGGGATAACGACCTTATCGACCTCACGGTTATCCTCAGCCTGCCGGATGCGTGCGTGACCTACCATCCGGTTATCTTTGACGATCGTTTTACCGGCCGTGAGCGTGCGGTCTACCTCAACGTTCAGCCGCTTTCCACCTTCAGAGGCACGCGGTCTGCTATCGCTGCCGCTTCATGTTAAAGGCCCGGCGCCTTTAGTACGGCAAAGCGTCACGTCGTGACGTGCCTTTTCTGCACCTAACCCATCAGGGTCTCCTGCTGCCGCCTGGCGCCGATCCTGACCGTCATCTGCAACAGGAATAACCATGTTTAGAAAATCCACGATCGGCGTGCTGATTTGCAGCACGCTGCTGCAGGGCTGCGCCCTGGAGCGCATTAACGATGTCCACCGTTCGGCCGGAAATACCGCTGATGACGCCTCTGCTCTCATCCGGCAGGCCGCTGAAAACCGTCCGGTGGTGCAGTTTCAGAACAGCCAGTACGTCAGCCCCGTGCCGCTGCCGGTCGCGAAGTACAACGCGCCCCGCGAGGTGGTGAACTGCAACATGCCTTACCGGGCCATTAAACCCCAGGATATCTGGCAGTTCAGCCAGGACATCGCAACGGTCTGCCACATCCGCACGCGCGTCACGCCGGATGCAGCGGCCGTGCTGGGCGGAGGCGGGGGACAGACCGGCTCGCCGACACAGCGTCTGACCAGCGTGCCGTCGCCCGCGCTTCCGACCGCCGGCGACATGCGTCCGCTGGACTCGTTCGGCCCGGGCACCACGGCCAGCGCAGCGGCACTGGCGGGCGGCACCTCGCGCACATTTTCAGGCGTGACCTACACAGGCAACCTCGGTGGCCTGCTGGATATCGTGACCGCCCGCCTCGGTATTTCCTGGAAATTCGAAGACGGCATGGTGACGTTTTTCTATCTGCAGACGGCGCGCTTCGATATCGAGCCGTCAGATGCGAAATACACGCTCACCGGCTCCGTGATGAGCGGCGTGTCGAACAGCAGCAGCTCGGACAGCGGCTCGGGTTCCGGCAGCTCCGGCTCCAGCTCCAGCGGCGGCGTGTCGGGCGAAAGCGGTACCAGCCTGAAGTCAGACGTCTCCATGGCCAATAACCTCTACGACGACCTGAAATCCACGGCAGAAAGCATGCTGACACCGGGCGTGGGGCGTCTGGACATGAACAAAACGACCGGGACCGTTGTCGTCACCGACGTGCCGGAGGTGGTCCGCCGTATCGGCGACTATCTGACCTCCGAAAACAAGGCGCTGAGCCGGCAGGTCAACCTGAAGGTGGTGATTTACACCGTGAATACCGAAACGAGTGATGCGATCGGCATTGACTGGAACGTCATCTATAAAACGCTGGCGGGCAAGTACGGCATTAACCTGGCGGGGCCGTCCGGGACCGTGGCCGATGCGGGCTCGCTGAGCTTCTCCGTGCTGGATACGGCGACCGGCGCGGCGCGTCAGTTCGCGGGTTCTTCGTTCCTGTTTGACGCACTGTCCAAGCAGGCGCGGGTGGCGGACGTGCGCACAATCCCGCTGATGACCACCAACATGGCCTCCGCCTCGGTGGTGGTGGGACGTCAGATAGCCTACCTCAAGAGCGTGGCCACGACGGTGTATTCATCGGGCAGCACTACGCTGCCATCGCAGACGCTCACCCCGGGCTCCGTGACGACCGGGACCAACATCACGATCTTCCCGAAAATTCTCGACGGTGGCGACCGCATGATGCTGAACATGTTCCTGAACATCTCCAGCCTCATCCAGCTGCGTGAAATCAGCTCTGACACTGAGAAGCTGGAGGCGCCTGAAGTGGACTCCCGCTCCGTTCCGCAGCGCGTCTGGCTGAAACCCGGCCAGACCGTGGTTATCAGCGGGCTGGAGCAGAACGTGGCCACATCAAACCGTCAGGGGCAACTTTCGCCGGACAATCAGGTTACCGGCGGGCAGCGCTCCGGGGACAAGACCCGTCAGTCCTTCGTCATTACCGTCACGCCTTACATCCGGTGAATGCCATGAAGAGAAACAGGAAACGTCCGGCGCCCGCGCCGGATTCCGGTGATATCCGCGTGCTGACCATCAATCAAAGGCGGTTCGTGATAGGGCTGACCTGGCAGACCATCCGCGCCCAGCGCAATCCCATGAAGGAGATACGCCGCGTCGGGAAAGAGCAGGGGCTGGACCTCGTGGCCGTCAGGCGCAGCGACAGCATTCAGGCCGGGTTCGCACCGAGAACGCGGCTTCGCCTGCGTGGCACCTACTCGCTGACGGTGGCGCTGGCTTCGCTGCTGGAAGGCTGCTGTATTGCCGTGGTGCCGCTGGGTGAAAGCCCGGAAGGCATTACTCAGTACACGCTGGTCGGTAAAACCGAACGCGGCGGGATCCACGTCTGGTCCGACAAGGTCTATGCGGCGGACCAGCTGCGCCAGAAGCTTATTGACCTGCGCGACGAGCTGCGGGGCAGTAAGGGCAATCTGGAGGTGCCGGTTTACGGCGACCCGGAGGTTGATGGCGTCACCGCGCCGCTCGACCTGGATACCGTGCTGGCGTCAAAAAACCTCAGCAAAGAGTTCCGCCTGCGGCCGCTGACGTGGGGCATGACGCGGGGGCAGCTGATGGCGGCCGCAGCGGTGACCGCGCTGGCGCTGGCCGGGCTGGCTTTCTGGCTGCACGTGGAGGGCGAACGTGAAGCCGCCGCCCGCGTCGCGCTGCAGCGTGAGATGGCCCGGCAGGCAGAGCTCAATAAGCAGGCGCGCTACAAGGCGGCGCTGGACAGCTTCCGTCACCCGTGGACGGAGCAGCCTTCGGTGGGCTCCTTTGTCGGACAGTGTCAGCAGGTGCTGGACCGCGTGCCGCTCTCAATAGCGGGCTGGATGACCGTGACGGTGGTCTGCTCACAGGGTGACGTCAGCGTGCAGTCCATCCGGCGAACCAACTCAGCGGCCACCACGGCTGACTACGTTGCCGCGGTGAAGAAGCTGTTCGGCGTCGCGCCTGTGTTCAGCTTTGCCGACAGCAGCCAGACGTCATTCACGCTGCCGCAGACGCAGAAGCCGGAAGGGGATGACCCGATGGTGCCGGCTGATGAGAGGCTGATGCAGTTCATCTCCCGGTTCCAGTCGCTGAACATCGATCTGGCCGTGTCGGCGGTGCCGATTAAAGACGTAAAGCAGAACAGCGAAGGGGAAGACCTGCCTCTGCAGCAATGGCAGGAGTACCAGTTCTCTGCTGAAACCGACGTCCCGCCGCGCGACATCTTTGCCGGCGCCGGCTTCACCGGCATCCGCCTATCGCAGGTCACGGTGGGCATCAACACCTCCGACGGTTCAATCCGTTACAAAATCTCAGGATCGCTCTATGGAAAACGTTAAG
>NZ_JASEWO010000042.1:0-29464 GCF_030024295.1 Pantoea sp. Pa-EAmG | reverse complement strand
CAATGAGATTGCTCTGATTAACCAGTGGTTACAGCAGAAGTATGGCGATGGCATTCGCGTAGTGAATAAAGGCGCGTCCTCATCGCAGGCCATGGACCTGTTAAATGGCAAATATTTCTACAAGAATAATAAAAGCTGGCGCGAAGAGATGAAGAAATCGCCGGCAAAAATCATTTTGCTGAACTTTGCCACCAACGATGCACGCCATTTCCATTTCCGCGATATAGAAAAGGATTACCAGGTTAGCCCGGATAAATATACCCAGGTGATGACACAGCTGATTACTATTGCCCGTGAAGAGGGTAAGCAGGTGATATTACAGGAGCCGCACCCGATTTGTGGCCGCGCGGAGAAATGGCACGTTGCACCTTACGTCACCAAACTGGACGCGCTGGCTAAAGCGGAGTCGGTGCCGCTGGCGCGTCAGTATCAGCGCATCCTGCAGATGAAAGACTGGCAGTCGCTGATGTCACCCGATTGTATTCATCCGTCCGAACAGCTGTACCGCATGAAAGCAGAGGAAACGTTTTCGGTGCTGGTCTCCCACTTTAATACCGAGCTGGCTGCTGCCGGGCATGGCAAAAACCCGGATGGCGAGCAGGTGGCGAAACGCTAAACCGGTGATTGGCTGACCGGTGAAAACGGCTTAACGCGATAGTATAGCGACATATTAACGGTAGTCTTTACCACCACGCTGTGTTATCCCTCGGATTGTCGCGGAGGGATAACAATGAATATCAGTTTACTGAGCCAGTGTCCGCAGTTGCTGGATACGGTGGCAACAATGCTTCATCAGGAGTGGTCCGGGTTTTCTCACTGGCGCGACCGGAGCGCCATTCGTCAGCGCCTGCTGATGCGCAACGCGCAGCCGGCAAAAACGTTTACGCTGGTCGCGTTGAATGCAGAAAATGAAGTGCTTGCCACCGCCAGCACGATTCTTCACGAGCTTGATGACATCCATGAACGCCAGTTCTGGATGGGCGAAGTACTGACTGTCGCGGCACACCGCGGTAAAGGCGTGGCCTCTGCTCTGGTATTGCGTTTAATTGAAGAAGCTCGCCAGCGCCACATGCCAGAGTTGTGGCTGTATACGCCGGATCAGCAGGCGTTTTACCGTCGCTATGGCTGGCAGGAAATCGAGCAGCGCATCGTGTCGTCAGAACAGGTTAGCGTGATGCGAAGGGGAATCTTTTAAGGAAAAGAAGATGTTGGTACGTAAAAACTATCCAGAACTGGGCGAAGTAAAAGCGCCTTACGTGCACGCCGTGAAGCATGGCGACACACTTTACGTTTCGGGTCTGACTGCCTTCGCAACAACGGCGCAGCAGGCGGATATTACTGCGCAGGCAGAAGTGATTTTTCAGCAGCTACATACACTGGCTGCGCAGGAAAACACATCACTGAAAAACCTGATAAAAGTGACAATCTTTGTCACCTCATTCACCGATATAAATGCGTTGCGCGACGTGCTTTACCGGCATTATGGCGAACACCTGCCCGCCAGTTCACTGGTGCAGATTAGCCAGCTGTTTTGCCCCGATCTGAAAATCGAAATTGAAGCAATTATTGCTCTGTGATGAAGTTGTAATTGTTTGTTTTATCGATGCTTTGATTTAAAACGATTCTTGTATGGTCACCTGTTGCCTACACAAGTATTCCCTGGTCGCCATAAATGGCAACCCTACAGGGTAATGCACGGTTTTGTAATGTGTTTTACGTCACCATAAATGGCAACCCTGGCGGTAACGGCACAGTTTTGTAACGTGTTTTAGGTCGCCATAAATGGTGACCCGACAGGGTACAGCACGGTTTGTAGGGTGCGCATTGATGCGCACCGGCATTAACAGGGTGATTTTTAAACTGAACGGCATTGCACGCTTTATGGCGGCCCGTCTTACGCTGGCCGCCACTGCGGGCGTGATTAACTTACCCGGGCGATTGCTGGCTCAGCTTCTGCGGTGCCGCTGCGCCGTTCCGCGCCAGCGAAGCCGGTCGGCGTCTGGCCGGTGAAGCGGGTGAAAGCGATGCTGAAGGCGCTGGCAGAGCGGTAACCCACCCGTTCAGCCACGTCGGCCACTGACAGGCGACTGCTGCGCAGCAGATTTTTCGCCAGTGCCATGCGCCACGTCAGCAGATACGCCATCGGCGCCATGCCCACTGCATCGCGAAAACGTACGAAAAACGCCGAGCGCGATAGCGCCGCGTGTTTCGCCAGCTGGGGCACCGTCCAGCCATGGGCAGGCCTGGCGTGGATGGCGCGAATCGCCCCGGCCAGCCGCTCATCGGCCAGTCCCCGCATCACGCCAGGCGATGCATTCGCCGCTGGCATTGCGCGCAACGCCTCGATCAGCAGTAATTCCAGCAAACGTTCCAGCACGATCTGCCGTGCCGGACGCTGTGCACGGCACTCATCCCTGACCAGCTGCACCAGCGTGGTCAGGCGCGATGCGCCACGCACATGAATAAACTGTGGCAGTAACGAGACAATCAATCCTGCGTCGGGTGCGGCAAACTGGCAGTAACCAATCAGCGTCTGAACCTCGGCTGGCTGCTGCCGATCGCCAAGCCACACCTCGCCCGGCGCAAGCATCTCCGGCACAGAATCAGGCGCATCTGCGGCCGGTGGCTGCTCGCTGGTCATGCAAAATTCCCACGCAGCCGGAATCAGGACAAAATCCCCCTGCTCAAGCGCAACCGGAGGATGACCTTTCATTTCTAGCCGACTGCGCCCCTCCAGCACCACGCAGTAAAACGGCTGGCCGGTCTCACTGCGCTGCACACGCCATAGTCCATTGGCACGCGCGCGTTTGGAATAAGCCGCCCCGGGCTGTAACAGTGACACCATTTCGGCGAGCGGATCGATCATAATGGACTCCTGCAAATGAAACCAGGACTGTACGTTGTAGTGAGTCCGGTAGTGGCACTCTATAGTGAGCTCTTACCCAACACAATGCAGGAGTGAACCATGAAAACCATTTTAATCACCGGCTGCTCTTCTGGTTTTGGTCATGCTACCGCGCTCTGGTTTCTGGAGCGCGGCTGGAAAGTCATCGCCACCATGCGCACCCCGCGCGCCGAACTGTTCCCTGAATCCGCCCATCTGCGCCTGCTGCCATTGGATGTCACCGATGCCGCCAGCATCAGGCAAACGCTGGCTGAAGCAGGAGAGATTGATGTGCTGGTCAACAATGCCGGCATCGGATTATTAACTTCGCTGGAAGGCGCGCCGATGTCCTCGGTACGTGAGGTGTTCGAAACCAACACGCTGGGCACCATTGCCATGACGCAGGCGGTCATCCCGCAGTTCCGTGCGAAAAACAGTGGCATGGTGATCAATGTGACCTCGACGGTGACGCTGAAATCCCTGCCGCTGCTGGCGGTTTATACCGGCAGCAAAGCGGCAGTCAACGCCTTCACCGAGTCGCTGGCGCTGGAACTGCAACCCTTTAATGTTCAGGTGAGACTGGTATTGCCCGGGCTGGCACCCACCACCGACTTTGGCAAAAACGCCCGGCCGCGCATGGAAAACACCTTGCTTGAGCCTTACCAGCCGATGTTTGATGGCATCATCGCCGGCATGCAGCAGCCCCAGCCAACCACTAAAGCACAGGACGTTGCCGCTGCCGTGTGGCGTGCCGCGACCGATCCCGCCGCACCGATGCGCATCCCGGCCGGAGAAGATGCCGAAGCCTCGATGAAGCAATACGGTTAGCGATCTTTACGCTGGGCCAGCGCCTGCAGTGCTGCCAGACCGTCGCGCGCCAGCCAGCTTTGCAGCGGGGCAAACAACGGTTCAGGCAGCGCCTCAGGCGCGAACCAGTGCCAGCCTGTGCACTTATCCGGTTCCCGCAGCTGCGGCTCACCGCTGGCGTCCGGCGCTACCATCAGCAGCGTAATATAGTGGCGGTTGACCGCCGGAAACACATCGCTGACGAAGGCACCGTTGTGTACGCTGTGCAGCTGTAGACCGGTCTCCTCCAGCACTTCCCGCCGTGCACAGGCTTCCGGTGATTCACCAAACTCCAGATGGCCGCCCGGCGCCGACCAGTCACCGGCACCGTGGCTGCCTTTACGCTGGCCGAGCAACAGCTTGCCATCGCGGAAAATTAATACGCCAACACCGACCTGCGGGGACATCATTGCTCCTGATTTATCGATCCTCTCACTCTGCACGGTTTATAAATCAGCGCACCCCGCCTGACAATGGTTTCCTGCCGTTATCGCTGGGGTTTGAGTCGCAGCGCCATCAGCATCAGTAGCAGCACGCCCGCCGCCATGATCTGCCACGCGCTGTCGAGTGATGCCGCGCGATCGCGCACAATGCCGGCCATCAGCGGCATCAGTGCGGCCAGCATATAGCCGCCGCCCTGCACGAAAGACAGCAGCGCAGTGGCTTCTTCTGGCGTACGGGCATGATCAAGCGTGACGATCAGCGATAGCGGAAACAGCGCACCGATCCCCAATCCCAGCAGCAGCGTCGGCAACCAGGCGCGTTCGCCGCCCAGCCACAGCAGTGCGATCAGCCCCAGCAGGATAGAAGCCAGCACCACCAGCAGCGGCCAGCGGCGATCGCGGCAGCGATGAATCAGCGCGGAGAGCATAAATCCGGCGGCGACTTCGGTCAGGGTTAATGCGCCCAGCACGTAGCCGCTCTGCGCCGGCAGCCAGCCGTGTTGCATGTAAAATGGCGGCAGCCACGCCAGCACCAGCGTGTAAGCACCGGTGCCGATGCCAAAAAACAGCATCAACAGCCAGGCGCGCGGCGTGCGGTGTACGCCGCCGGCCGGTGGCGTGTTTACTCTCGTGGTCACAGGCTGCAGGCGCAGCCACAGAATCAATGCGATCAGCGCCGGTAGCGACGGCAGCATCAGGGCGATCGTCAGTCCGGCATGGCTGGCGAGCGGCGCGGCGCTGGCTGCAGCCACTGCAGCTCCGGCCATAATACCGGTGGTGAACAGTGCCATTAGCGTACCGGCACGCGAGGCGAAGTGACGCTTGATGAGCGCGGGCATCAGCGCCTGAATCAGCCCGATGCCGCAGCCCGCCAGCAGCGCGCTGGCGGTTAGCATGGTGGCACTGTGATCAACGCCACGCGCGCCACCCGCGAGCACCAGCACTATCAGGCCAGCGGTAATGCCGCGCGCTTCACCCAGCCTGCGCAGCAGCAGCGGCCCGGCCAGCGCCGCCAGCCCCATCATAATGACCGGCAGCGTCGTCAGCAGGCTCAGCTGCGTGGCACTGAGCCCTGCATCGTGCTGCAGTTGCAGGAACAGCGGTCCGATGGCCGCCATCACCGGACGCAAATTCAGCGCCACCACAAAAACCAGTAAAGCAAACAAGCCAATAGCAGGTAAGGTACGATTCACATTCTGTCTCCATACGTCAAAGTATCTTAACGTTAAGATACTTTGCGAAAGAACGATAGCGGGTGCGCACAAAGCGACACATTGCCCGCCGTGAACTGATGAGAATTAACATGACTGACCACGTAGATTTTGTCGTTGCGCAATGGGCCAGCGCCATGCCGGAGCTGGACGCCTCTTCCATGGCGATTTTTGGCCGCATGCTGCGCCTGATGAAGCATCTGGCGAAAAAGCGCGCTGAGGCGCTGGCGCCCTTTGGTTTTCGCGACGGTGAATTTGATGTACTGGCGACGCTGCGGCGTGCTGGCGCACCTTACCGCCTGTCGCCCACGCAGCTCTACAAATCGCTGCTGGTCACCTCCGGTGCCATGACCAACCGGCTTAACCGGCTGGAAGAAGAGGGATTGATTGCGCGTGTTGCCGATGCCGATGATAAGCGCAGCACGCTGGTGATGCTGACGCCGGCCGGCCTGGCAAAGATTGAGCAGGCGCTGCAGGTGCATACGCAAACGCAGAATGCGCTGCTGGCCACGCTGGACGATCGGCAGCAGCAGCAGCTTGCCGCCCTGCTGCGTCAGCTGTTGCAGACAGCCGAACAGTAAGCCGAACGGGATGTGGCAAAAAATGAATTAATTCAGCGCGTTTTTCGCTATGTTAAGCATCCCACACCGCTTATTTTCGGACTGGCTATGCGTAACAAATATGCCCCTGCGCAAATCTTTATTCACTGGCTGACGCTGGTACTGGTGGCCACCGCTTACTGCACCATGGAGTTTCGCGGCTTATTCACGCGCGGATCCTGGCAAGGTTACACCATGATCGTCGGACATTTCAGCGCCGGCAGTTGTGTGCTGTTGCTGATGCTGTCACGCATTGTGCTGCGTTTTTGCCATCGCAGCCCGAAAATCGAACCCCAGCCGCCGCACTGGCAAACCGGACTGGCGCATCTGATGCATCTGGCGATCTATCTGTTCTTTATCGTGCTGCCGATTCTCGGCATCCTTTCGCGCTTCTACATGGGCCGTAACTGGTGGATTTTTGCGATTCCGATGCCGGTCAGCGCCAGCCCGGATCCCGACTTTGCCGATATGCTGAGCGACTGGCACGAAACCCTCGCGCCCTACGGCTACTGGCTGATTGGTCTGCACGCGGCGGCTGCGCTGGTGCATCATTATCTGATTAAAGACAATACGTTGCTGCGCATGATGCCGTCACGGCGAAACGGATGAAAGGAATAAGACGGTCGCCTGATGTGGCGACCGTCCTGATTTACGCCGTGTGCCGGCGACTGGTCACCGACCTCAACTGAGGTGAAAACGTCCCACGGTATGCGCCAGCTGTGCCGCCTGGTCTTCCAGCGAACTGGCGGCGGCTGACATCTGCTGGACCAGCGCGGCGTTCTGCTGGGTGGTGCCATCCATCTCGTTCACCGCGATCGTTACCTGGCTGATGCCGCGCGCCTGCTCGTCTGACGCGGTAACAATCTCGCCGATAATGGTGCGCACCGAGTTCACCGCCTGCGTCATCTCCTGCATGGTTTTACCGGCATCCTGCACCAGCTGCACACCGCTGCCGACGCGCTGGCCGGACTCTTCAATCAGCGCAGCGATATCCTTCACCGCATTGGCGCTGCGCTGTGCCAGATTACGCACTTCCGACGCCACCACGGCAAAACCGCGTCCCTGTTCCCCGGCGCGCGCCGCTTCAACCGCGGCGTTGAGCGCCAGAATGTTGGTCTGGAAGGCGATGCTGTTGATAATGGCGGTGATGTCGCCGATTTTCTTCGCGCTGTCGTCGATTTGCGCCATGGTCTGCACTACCTGGCCCACCAGTGACTCACCGCGGCTGGCGATGTGCGTGGCGTTATCGGTCAGCGTCGTCGCCTGATGCGCGTTAGCAGCGTTGTGTTTCACCGTCGCGGTAATCTGCTCCATGCTGGCGGCAGTTTGTTCCAGCGCGGCCGCCTGCTCTTCGGTACGTGACGCGAGGTTGAGGTTGCCGCTGGCGATTTCACCTGCGCCCTGGCGCACCGACGCGCTGGCATCCTGAATCTGCCCGACAATCTCGCGCAGCTGGTTTTGCATGGTGTGCAAGGCGAAGAACAGACTGCTGCTGTCGCGCGCTTTCAGCGGGATAGCGTTATCCAGTTTGCCATCGGCCACCGCCAGCGCAATGGTGGCTGCGGTCAGTGGCTCACCGCCAATCGGCTTCAGCACTTTGCGACTGAATACCAGCCCAAGCAGTGCGCACACCACCAGGATGCTGATCACCATTAAAATCACCGCGTTAATCAGCTGACGGTGCGCCGCTTCCATGACTTTGCTCACCGGGGCCACCACGCCGAGATACCATTTCTGATCGCTGTTACCGATCACCACCGGCCGCCAGGCTACCAGCGCATCCTCGCCCAGAATAGCGTCATGCTGTTCGGTGACCGTGCTGCTGAAATTATGCGTGTCGCCCTTCCAGGCTTTGCTGGTCTGGCTTTTGTCCGGATAAGACACCACATTGCCCGCGCTCGAGAGCAGCATGGCGTAACCGCTGCCTTCCCACGGTTTGATGCTGTTCACTTTTTCCTGCAGTGACGCCAGTGAGATATCGGACGTCACCACGCCCCACAGTTTGCCCTGGCTGATAATTGGCGCGGCCACCGAGGTCAGCAGCGTTGGCACACCGTTATAGGCATAGCTATAAGGTTCGATCAGCGTATCTTTCTGGCTTTTCTGCGGCAGCAGATAGTAATCGCCCTGGCCTGGCGTAAAGATTGAGGTCAGCGGATGCAGGGCAAAATTGCCGCCCTGGTCGCGATCGACGAAATAGGCGTAACGTCCTTTAGGTGCCGCGCCAGCCTGAGAGGCAAACTCAGCATCGCGTCCGTCAAACGCGTTTTCTTCGAAGATGACCGATATAGAGAGATAGTCCGGATTATCACGCAGTGCAGAGACCAGCAGCTTATCGGCCACTTTGCGGTCCTGCACGCCGGCAGCCGGCAGGGCAATCAGACTGTGGCCGAGGTTGTGTGCGACATCGCGTGCGTAACTCAGCTCCTGCTGGATTTGCAGCGCCTGACTCTGCGCAATCTGCTGTAAGTAACTTTCCGCCAGCGATTTTTGCTCATTGCTGGACTGCCAGCTGAGCACGCCGATAGTCACGGCGAAGCCGAGGGTGATGGTTAAGGCGCCCGTCAGCAGCATTTGTGTGCGGGTGCTCATTTTTTTCTTATTAGATACGGTTGTGGCCATGTCGGCGCTCCTGGTGTTGACACTTTATTACTGAAAAAGAATCACGCCCTGTGCACCTGCATCCCTGTAATCACTCTATCGGCGCACAATCCGGGAACTTGATGGCCTGGCAGGTCCGATCAGAAAACCATCAACCGCTGTTGTGGCGTCGGGTCGCCATTAAAAACGCTAAGACGATGCAGTAAAAAAGAGGGAATTTGATCTGGCGCAAGATCGCCACTTCGTTGTGCTGTCAGGTTATTGCGTACGGGCGCAACGCGCCGCATAACAAGAGGAATGCAACATGGCAGGTAAATTGAGTCTGGCAGGGTTAATGGTGGTCTGGCTGGTGTATGTGGCGTGGATGGTCAGTTACTACTCAGGTACCTTCTCTCTTTTCACGCACTGATCCTTAGCACGGTTCCCAGGCCAGCACAGAGGCTGGCCCGGATTCAGCAGCAGTGCAAAGCGAACGCGCTGTTCCTCAGGCGGCTTTGACCGCACGCACCTTCTTCTCTTTTTCCGGCACAGCCGTATCGCTGTCGTCAGCAGCGGTTTCGCCGCTGTCTTTCACCGCGTCCGGCAGTTTGCTGGTGCGCAGAATGTGTTGCACCGCGTCTTTCTGTTCGGCCAGCAGCATGCCCAGCGCTTCGGCCTGGGCCTCATCCATCGCTGGCTGATGTTGCTGCAGCCAGTCGGTGAACGCGTCGGCCATATCGAGCATCTTGTCCCATGCATCTGCGTCTTTTTTATTGGCAAACGTCATCTTCTCTTCACCCTTTCTGACCACAACATATTTGGTTTCGACTGCCATGATGCACCTCATTTACTGTGTTTATATACAGTATATTTCATTCAGCTTTTTTTCGCCAACGGTTTCTGCTCGCCGTTTAAGCCAGCAGCTCTTCGAGGAAGGTTGCCAGCGCTTTGCGCGGATCGTCCTCTTCAGACACGATCATCTCAATGCCCCACTGCCCCAGTACCTCTTTCGCCACCGGATTATTACGGTTGGTGAACAGGTAGGATTTAGGCCGTGCGGTCGCCAGCCCGGTGCGGCCCCACATCTTGGTCAGGCGATAAAACAGCAGGCGGATATTGAAATCGCTGATGCTGTAGCCAACAAACAGCACGGAGTTACCCATAACATCATGGGTCAGTTTGATATCCAGCGGCGAGTCAAAATAGAGCCGCTCGAAGTAGCTGCTCTCATCCAGCACGATGGAGGTATCATCGTCAAAATCGCCATGAAGTTTAATAATATGGCGCTTATCTTCAGTCAGCGACACCAGATCGGCGGCATTAGCGACCTTGCTGTACGGCACGTTGTGCGCTTCATGCGCCATCTCCAGCCAGCGGTCGTAATTGGTGGTATAGATGCGCGAGAAATTGCCCTGGGTGATCATGGTGTGGATTTCAGAGCTGCGCACGTCGATATCCGGACGGTGCCACTCGCGATCCATCCAGCTGCGCAGCGGGCCGAGCGAGCCTTTGCGCTGTTTGTAATATTCCGCCAGCGACAAATGGGTGCCGTAGGTATTGAAGATTTTCGGATCGTAGCCCAGCTCATTAGCCAGATGTGCAATCAGCTCGTGCCACTCCGGCAGTCCGAGATTGCGTGAGATGCCCGCACCGGCGAACAGAATCAGTTTGCCGGCATCGTAAGCGCGTTTGAGTTCCGGTTTCATGCCAGCCCCCGCGAAGTTTTCAGAAAGGTGGCAAAGCGATCCAGCGCCAGGCGGCGCATCGAGATTTCGTTTTTCAGTTCGCCCATTTCAGCGAATGTCTGGGTGTGCCCTTCCGGGATAAAGACGCAGTCCCACTGAAATTCGCGTGGCCCCGCCGGCTCCCGGGCAATGGTGCCGCGCAGCTGGCCTTCAAACTGGTACATTTTGCGCCCGTCACAGTAGCCGAGGACGGTTTTGGCGGTCACGCCCGGGCTGTCCAGTCCGTTCACCAGTTTGGTAAAGCGTTCCGCGTTCAGCCGGCTCCAGAAGATGCGCGTCAGTCCGGCGGGCAGGCCATTGAGCCCATCCAGATACAGACCGGTATGCTCGACAAACAGCGGGCGGCCAATGATTGAAAAGGCTTTAGTCAGTTTGTCACGAACCAGCTCCACCTCATTTTCGGTCTGAATCTCTTCAATACGGCGCGCAATGGGCACCACTTCGACACCCACCGGCTCAAGGATGGTACGCACCTCGGCCAGCTTGAGTTCATTAGCAGATAAGAAACGAATTTTCATTGCAATCAGTATGTTGAAAGTGGGTTAGTCCAACCTGGTGACGCGTATCCGGCTGCGGTTCCGGCTGTTATTGTCCGGCACGCTGTCGCCGCGCCGCGTGGTCATTCTACTCTGCGGCGACGTCACTGGCGAGGAACAATCGGGTCGCGCTGCGCGCGCCTTCGCCGGTATAGCGCATCGCTTATCGCTGGTGGCGTTAAATATTGCGCCTGAATGCGTTAATAGCGCTATTTGACGCCGCTTATGTCAAATATAAAAACCCGCGCTTAACGCGCAAATAATCTGAAAACAATTATGACAGTCGTCTCGCTTAAATATATTATGTGGCGTTTACACCTTCACGCGTCATGACAATAAAACCCGGAACCGTTTATGAACCCTTTGTTGAGTTCAGCCTGGTCGCGCATCCGTAATCTGCCCTTCATTCTGCAGGGTGATAGCCCGGAAAAAAAGCTACGCCTGACGCTGCTGATTGCCGGCGTCGCCAGTATCGTGGCCGGTATCTTTATGGCAACACTGAATTTCAGTCGCGGTCATCATGACATTGGCTGTCTGTATATCGCCAGTATAGCGCTAGGGGGCTACATCATCATCGGCGCCTTCAGCGACCGGCTGGAGCGGCATCTGGCGATCATTACCCATGCGTTATTATTCACCATCATCGTGCTGTTGCTGGTGGATAATCATCACGCTGCCGGCAAGCGTTCAGAATATAACTATCTGGTGGCCTTGATCATCGGTTCGGCACTGGTGTTGCGCCAGCAATCCTTTTATCTGAGTAAAATATTTCCGCTGCTGTGCCTGCTGTGTTATCTGTTTTTTGTCACCACCGGTCTGATCTGGGAAAATAATCGTTTCCATCTGAATATTCCGCAGGAAGCCGTTTTTACCGTTTTCAATTGTGCAGTGCCGGTGACGGCACTGCTGTCGACCGTGTTTACCTATGGCGGCAATTATTCCGCCACCGATCTTATCAAGCGCGAGCTCGCGTCCGCCATCGAGCGCCAGCAGCTGGAGCTCTATTATCAGCCGCAGGTCGATGGCGACAAAAATCTCATCGGTTTTGAAGCGCTGCTGCGCTGGAAGCACCCGGAGAAAGGCTTTATCTCACCGGAAGTGTTTATTCCGGTAGCCGAAAAAAGCGGGCTGATTATCGATATTGGCAAGTGGGTGCTGGAGCGCATGCTGCAACAAATCGTTGAGTGGGATCGCGTGCTGCGGCTGCCCCCGCTGGTGTTTTCCATCAATATCAGCCCGCTGCAGTTGATGCACCGCGACTTCACCCATGACACGCTGCTGACGCTGTCGCATTACAAAATCCGTCCCGAGCGGCTGAAGTTTGAAATTACCGAGACCACCTTTATTTACGATCAGCAGCGCATTGGGGATGTCATTAACCACTTCAGCCAGTTAGGGATCAAATGGGCGATCGACGATTTCGGCGTCGGCTACTCTTCGCTTAAGTCGCTGAGTGATTTCGCTATTGATGATATTAAGATTGATAAATCCCTGATCATGCACATTTTTGAAAACGAATCGGCGGCGATTGTGGTGCAAAAGACCATTGAGCTGTCGCGCGCGATGGGGCTGAACGTTCTGGCGGAAGGCATTGAGAGCGAGGAGTATTTCGAGCACCTGCGCAATAAGGGCTGCCATTTATTCCAGGGCTACCATTTTGCCCGCCCGCTGCCCGCCGCCGAAGCATTGCAGTGGATAAAAAAAGCAGGATAAACCGGGCGAGCCTTCATTTTTTAAGCCAGTGCGCAGCAATGCGCACTCTACGAAAGCCCGAGCGAGCTGTAGGGTCGCCATTTATGGTGACCACACCGCACGCCTGACCACCCCGCCCTAATTCTCCTGATAAACAATCCCAGGCGGATTAACCTGCGAAATCTCCACTGCCTCGCCCTCTTCACCCCATCTTGCCAGCACCTGGTGATACTGGCCGCCAGCAATAGCGCCGTTGATCGCCTGCTGCAGCGCGACGTCCAGGCCATTGCCCTTCTTCGTGGTGACCGCCACCCAGGCGCGAAACGGTCCGTGCCCGACAATTTTGGTTTGCCCGCGCGAAGCCACTTTCCACGCCGCCATGGCCTGCGGGCCGAATGACGCATCGGCCCGGCCAGAGAGCAGCGCCAGCGTGGCGGAGGCATCATCGTTGAGATAAATCGGCTGCACCGGGGCCAGGCCCTGCGCCCGATTCTTCTCATCCCAGCTCAGTAAGATTCGCTCCTGATTGGTGCCGGAGCCCACGATAATCCGTTTGCCGGCCACGTCTTCCCGGCGACGAATTGCGCTGATTTTACTGTCCGCTTTCACCGCGAAGGCGTGGTTATCCGCGCGATAGGTGGCGAAATCAAACTTCTGCTTGCGCTCCTCGGTCACCGCGATATTAAACATCGCCACATCATAGCGCCCTGCCGTGATGCCCAGCGGCCAGTCCTCCCACGCCGCCGGCACCAGCCTGAGTTTCAGTCCGAGGCTGTCGGCCAGCAGGCGCGCAATGTCCGGGTCGCTGCCGATCAGCGTTTTATTATCGGACGCCCAGAGGCCAATCGGCGGTGAATTATTGGCTGAAGTGGCGACGGTTAAATAGCCGGGGTGAACAAAATGAAATCCGGCGGGGATCTTCGCGATCGCCTGCGGATTGGCCGCCATGGTGATCGGCGTTTCGTTGTGACTGGCGTCAAGCTGTTGCGCGCCTGTCGCGGGTGCCGCCAGCACCGCACCCGCCAGCGCGACTATGATCACTTGCTTCATTACAGCACCCTGGCGAGGAAACGTTTGGTGCGCTCATGACGCGGCTGATTTAGCACCTGCTGGCTGCTGCCCTGCTCAACCACGCGCCCGTCAACCATAAACACCACGTTATCCGCCACTTCGCGCGCAAAGCCGATCTCGTGCGTGACAATCACCAGCGTGGTGCCGGAGCGCGCCAGTTTTTTAATCACATCCAGCACTTCGCCCACCAGTTCCGGGTCGAGCGCCGAAGTCGGCTCATCAAACAGCATCACGCGCGGGTTGAGCATCAGCGCACGCGCAATCGCAATGCGCTGCTGCTGACCGCCAGAGAGATGCCGCGGCCAGGCATCGGCTTTGTGCCGCAGGCCGACCACATCCAGCAGCTCACCGGCGCGATCGATCGCTGCCCGGCGCGACAGCTGACGATGGGCAATCGGCGCTTCAATCAGATTTTCCAGCACCGTCAGGTGCGGAAACAGATTGAAGTTCTGGAACACATAGCCGACGTTGATGCGCTGCCGCAAAATCGCCTTCTCTTTCAGCTCATAGAGTTTATCGCCGCGCCGCTGGTAGCCGATGTAATCGCCATCGATCTGAATAAAGCCTTCATCCACGCGCTCCAGATGATTGATGGTGCGCAGCAGCGTCGATTTGCCAGAACCGGACGGCCCGAGGATCACCGTCACCGAACCGGGAGCCAGCTCAAGCGACACCTCATCCAGCGCTTTATGCCGGCCAAACGTCTTGCTGACGCCGGTAATACTGATGGCGCCGGTGGTATGCAGATAGCGGTAATCAATGGCTTCGGACATGGGACAGCTCCTCGTTGACGGCAGGGTTCACGCTGCGGTTGCGCCACTGGCGCCAGCGCGAAGGTTGCGGTTCACGCGTGACGCTGCGTGCCAGCCAGCGCTCGACGCTGTGCTGCAGCAGCGACAGCACGGTGGTGATGATCAGATACCAGGCGGCTCCGACCATCAGCAGCGGGATCACCTGCTGGGTGCGGTTGTAGATCATCTGGATGGTGTAGAACAGCTCGGGCATCGCCAGCACATACACCATTGAGGTGCCCTTGGCGAGGCTGATGATCTCATTAAAGGTGGTGGGAATAATCGCGCGCAGTGCCTGCGGCAGAATGATGCGAAACGTGCGACGCGACGACGATAATCCCAGCGCCGAAGCGGCTTCAAACTGACCGTGATCGACACCGAGAAACCCGCCGCGAATAATCTCCGCGCTATACGCGCTCTGCACCAGCGTCAGGCCAATCACCGCCGCCGGGAACTGTCCGAGCACGTTGATGGTCTGGAAGTGCCCCCACGACAGAGCGGTGAACGGAATACCGAACGACAGCGTGTCGTACAGGTACGAGAAGTTATACAGAATGATCAGCACCACAATCAGCGGCAGCGAGCGAAACAGCCAGGTATAGCCAAACGCCAGCGTGCTCAGCAGCCACGATGACGAGAGCCGCGCCAGGGCCAGCAGGCCGCCGAATATCAGGCTCAGTAGCGTACCGCACAGCGTCAGCAGCAGCGTTTGCCCCAGGCCATTTAGGATCACCGGGTCGAAAAACCAGCGGGCAAACACGCTCCACTCCCAGCGCGGATTAAAGGCCACGGAATCGATCACCGCCGCAAGGATAAACAGCGCGATGATGGCACCGACGGTACGCGCCGGATAGCGTGCCGGCACCACGGTCAAAGGTTGTTGCTTACTCATGGTGGCTCTCCTTAGCTGGCCTGTGCCACGTTGTGCACATCAATCACTTTGAGAAAACGCAGCCGGCCATCGTGCGGCGGCTGGCCGTAAATCTCCATATCTTCGCGCAGCTCAAACTGCGGCTGATAGCCGTGGCCGATATACAGCTGTACCGCTTCCGGCTGACGAAAACCGGTGGTGAGAAACACGCGCTGATAGCCTGCGCGCAGCGCCCGGCGCTCCAGCTCCTGCAGGATCAGCAGTGCCAGTCCCTGACGGCGCAGGTCACGCCGCGTCCAGATGCGCTTCAGTTCGGCGGTGGTAGCATCCCACGGTTTATAGGCGCCCATGGCGATGATCTCACCGTCGCGCTCCAGCACGATGAACAGCCCGCGCGGCGGCAGATACCACTCGGTCAGCTCAACTTCATTGTGTTTCCTGAAGAAATCGCCGTAGCGTGCTGCATATTCACCAAACAGACCGTCAAGAATCGGCTGCAGCTCCGGCGCTTCCGGTGACACTTCGCGGAAAAATTGCTGGCTCATGCCTCCTCCTTAATCGCCCAGTCCGGGCGGATTGATCTCGGAACGATCCAGACGCTCCACGCCTTCACCCCAGCGGTTCAGCACCTTGTCGTAGTCACCGTTTTTGATCACGCCATTGAGTGCGGTGTTAATTGGCTGCACCAGCCCGTTGTCTTTCTTCACTGTCACCGCGATGTGCGCCGCCTTCGGCCAGCCGCCGTCCACGCTACCCACCAGCCGGGTCTTTTTGGTCAGCGCCGCTTTCCATGCGCCAATCACGTTAGGGCCGAAGTAAGCGTCGGCGCGCCCGGCCTGTAGCGCCAGCGTCTGCGCAGCGTCATCTTTGGTATAAACCGGTGTGAAAGGCTTCAGTCCCTTAGCCTGATTCTCTTTATCCCAGGCCAGCAGGATGGCCTCCTGATTGGTGCCGGAGCCGACGATGATGCGCAGGCCGGCAATATCTTCTGCCTTGCTCAGCGAGGTAATCGGGCTGCTGGTTTTCACATAGAAGCCCAGCGAATCTTTACGGTAGGTGGCAAAATCAAAACGCTGTTTACGATCTTTGGTCACCGTCACGTTGGTGATCGCCGCGTCATATTTGCCCGATGCCACGCCCAGCGGCCAGTCCTCCCACGAGGTGGGCACGATGTTGAGCTTCAGCCCGAGGCTGTCGGCCACCAGACGCGCGATATCCACCTCACTGCCCAGCAGCGTTTTATTGTCGTCGCTGAATACCGTGAGCGGCGGCGAGTTGAGTGCCGCCACCGCCACGGTGAACGATCCCGGCACGGCAAATTTGTGGCCCGCCGGAATTTGCGCCACGGCGGCAGGATTCTCTGGCGTGTTGATGGGCGTTTTATTGGCGGCAAGGCTCACCTGCTGACCATTGACGGCCACGTCCTCGGCCAGTGCCGCACTGCTCAGGCTCAGTAACAGCAGCACAATCAGGGATTTTTTCTGCATAGCGTGTTTTCTCATCGTTATTGTGGTGTGAACTGGTTGAGCGGTTGTTTCAGACCAAAGCTGGCGCGCAGCGTGCTGCCCGGGTATTCGCGACGCGTCAGGCCGCGCGCCTGGAGAACCGGAATCACCTGATCAACAAAACGCTCGAAGGTGTCCGGCGTGCCGCCCTGAATAATGAAACCGTCAGTGGCTTCGGTTTCGAACCACAGCTGCAGACCATCCGCCACCTGCTGTGGCGTGCCGTGAAACAGCGGACGCGGCGTCGCGGCTTCCAGCGCCGCCTGGCGCAGCGTATGGCCGTGTTCGCGCGCTTTGCGTTTGATTTCGTCGGTGGTGCTACGAAAGCTATTCTGGCCAATATCGCCAATGTCCGGGAACGGCTGGTCGAGCGGATACTGCGAGAAGTCGTGATGGTCAAAGAAGCGACCAAGGTAGTTGAGTGCATCCTCAATCGAGACCAGCGCCGCGGTGGTCTGGTACTGGCGCTCGACGTCTGCGTCATCCTCCCCCACGATCACACTGACGCCCTGGAAAATGTGCAGATCGCCCGGCTCACGCCCGTTCGCCACCAGCTGCTGCTTCACATCCCGGTAGAACGCCTGCGCCTCTTCGCGCGTTGGCTGATGGGTGAAGATGGCATCGGCATGACGCGCCGCCAGCTTGCGGCCATCTTCCGAGGCGCCCGCCTGAAAGATAATCGGCCGGCCCTGCGGCGTGCGCTCAATGTTCAGCGGCCCCTGTACCTGGAAAAAATCACCGTGATGATTCAGCGTGTGCAGTTTGTCAGGCGCATAGAACTGACCGCTGGCTTTATTGCGCACAAACGCACCCTCTTCCCAGGAATCCCACAACCCTTTCACCACCTGCAGGTACTCGTCGGCGATGCGGTAGCGCAGCGCATGCTCGGGATGCTGCTGACGCGAAAAGTTTTTTGCCGAGCCCTCCAGCGGCGATGTCACCACATTCCAGCCCGCGCGCCCGCCGCTGAGATGGTCTAGACTGGCGAACTGGCGGGCGACGGTGAACGGCTCACTGTAGGAGGTGGACACCGTACCGACCAGGCCGAGATGCTCGGTGACGCCGGCCAGCGCCGACAGCAGCGTCAGCGGTTCGAAGCGGTTAAGAAAGTGCGGGATCGATTTTTCATTAATGAACAGGCCATCGGCGACAAACAGGAAATCCAGTTTGCCAGCCTCGGCTTTACGGGCGATACGGCGGGCGTAATCAAAACTGATGCTGGCATCCGCCTGCGCCGCCGGATGACGCCAGGCGGACATGTTGCCGGATGCGCCGTGCAGAATGGTGCCGAGGCGCAGTTGTCTTGCAGTCATAATCGTCTCTCTTTGCTCATGGCGCAGCCTGTCGGCGATAGCCTTATCGCCGTACAGCGCTGCCAGAAATGGAAGAAAATCAGTTAAGGATGGCGTCGCGACATCGCGCGTTTAGCTGCTGCAATGCCTGTTGCGCCAGCTGACTAAAGTAGTGTGCCGCCGGGGCGATCAGCGCTTCATCGGGGTTGAAGCCACCGTGATGCAGGCCAAATTCACTGGCGCTGCCAATGCTGACAAACGCGCCAGGGAGCTGCTGCAGGTAATAAGCGAAATCTTCGCCGCCAAGGTGCAGCTCAGCCTGTTGCACCTGATAACCCACCTGCTGCGCAACCTGACTGGCAAACTGTGCCCAGTGGGCGTCGTTCTCCAGCACCGGCGGCCCCGGATGCCAGCTAAAGGTGGCCGTGGCACCGCTGGCGGCGGCGATATTGACCACCACCTCGCGTGCACGCTGCTCCAGCTGCGCGCGCACCTGTTTATCGTGCGTGCGCACCGTGCCGCCAAATTCCGCTTCAGCCGTCTGCTGACCGTCGTGCCTGTGTGCATCAATCCGCGTGACGCTCAGCACCAGACTGTCCAGCGTATTAAAGCTGCGGCTGGTGAGGGATTGCAGCGCCTGAATAATCTGGCTGGCGACCAGGATGCTGTTCACGTCCGCGCGGGTGCTGTGCACACGCACCACAAATTTATCGGCGTTGGCATAAAACGCACCGCTGCGCGTGGCAAAGGTGCCCGTGGGTAAACCCGGTTCGTTGTGCATGCCAAAAATCGCCTGTACCTGATCCAGCACCCCCGCATCGATGAACTGCCGCGCGCCCTGGGCAATCTCTTCCGCCGGCTGGAACAGGATGCGCACCCGCCCCGGTAGCTGAGCTTCCCGTGTTTTCAGCTGCAGCGTGGCACCCAGTATCACCGCACTGTGCACATCATGACCGCAGGCGTGCATGACGCCGGCTTGCCGTGAACGAAAAGGCAGCCCGGTGGCTTCATGGATCGGTAATGCATCAATATCGGCACGCAGGGCGATCAGAGGCGCGCCCTGACCCACTTCCGCCACCACGCCGGTGTGCAGCGGATAATCCAGCAGGCGCACGTCAGCCTGCTGCAGCCAGCGGCGCAGCCGCGCGCTGGTTTCCACTTCATGACCGGAGAGTTCCGGCCAGCTGTGCAGCTCGCGCCGCCAGTCAATCAGCTGCTGTTCGCTTACTATCGTCACAGGACCTCCCGGTCAGGCGCTAACCAGACGATGCGTCGCCAGCAGTTCTAGGGATTTCACCCGCGCCTGCTCCTCCGCCACCGGCGTATCAATAACAAACTCTTCAATGCCGTAGCGCTGGTGCAGCGCATCAAGCTGCGCGTGCACCTGTGCCGCGGTCCCTTTCAGCAGCGACGGCGTGCGTGGCTCAATCACGTAATCACTGAACCCGCCCTGACGCACATAGCGCTCAGCCTGTTCAATGCTGCCGACGTTAACGCTCTGTCCGCCCGTCACGCTGACGTGATAAATGCGCAGTGTGTCGACCAGCAGGTCAGCTTTTGCCGGCGAATCCGCCACCACCACCTGTACCGCCACCAGCGCACGCTGACCCTGACTGTGCTGGCGATAGCTGTTCAGCACCTGTGCCATCAGTTGCGGATCGCCGTTGTGGTGTGCGGCGAACACCAGCTGCCAGCCGAGCTCTGCCGCCAGTCGGGCGCTCGCTTCGCTGGCTCCGAGCAGAAAGCGATTGGCCGGACGCGGCGGCTGCGGCGTGGCGCGCAGGATCTCCTCATCCCCCACCGGCGGCACACTGAGCCAGCTATCCAGCAGCGCCAGCTGTTCGGCAAAGCTGCCTTTCTCCTGCTGGTGCACCCCCAATTGCAGCGCGCGGGTGGAAAGCGGCAGTCCGCCGGGCGCTTTACCCACGCCCAGGTCGATACGTCTTGGTGCCAGCGCAGCCAGCAGGTTGAAGTTTTCCGCCACTTTATAAGGGCTGTAGTGCTGCAACATCACGCCGCCGGAACCCACGCGGATATGTCGGGTCTGGCCAATGATCCAGGCAATCAACAATTCCGGCGAAGGACTCGCCAGCTGGTCGCTGTTGTGGTGCTCCGCCAGCCAGAAGCGGTGATAACCCCAGGCTTCCGCGCGCTGAGCCAGCTGCAGTGTGCGATGCAGGGCCTGCGTGGCGCTCTCACCTGCTGCAATCGGTGATTTGTCGAGCAAACTCAGTCGGTATGACATGCGCCTGTTCCTTATTTCGATGAATAGGGTTGCGATGAATATGGCGCTTAGTGTGGCGGTGAGATTTATATTTCGTAAAACAACTAAATCGGCAAAGCGATTCAGGAAATGAGAAATAGTCATAATACTTGCTGGTGAAAGCCTGATTTTTCGTAAAGCGGATTTCGCTTTCTGTCGGATTAACATTACGCGAGTCGGTAATGATCCGCAGCAGCAATAACCTCAGTGCAGGTTTTCAGGTTGAGAAAAAACAATTTTTATCGAGCCAGGAAAACAACCCGGTAATTGCGGCATAAAATTAATTCTCCGCTTTTGTTATTTTCGCAAAAGCTTAGTGCAATTCATTGGTTCAACTCACGGGTTGCACATTTGATGATGATTTCAGCCCACCGGGCACTTGATAACAAAGGAAATCATCATGAAGACGCATTTTCACTTGCGGGCGCTGAGCTTAGCCCTGCTGACAGGGATATTTAGCGCCCACGCGGCGGAGACGCCGGTCAAAGGCGGCACGCTGATTTATCTGGAACAGCAGGCACATACCAATCTTTATCCGCCGGCCGGGGGTTTTTATCCCAACGGCGGCATTCTCAATCAGATCACCGACAAACTGACGTGGCAAAATCCGAAAACGCTGCAGGTGGAACCGTGGATTGCCGAAAGCTGGAGCAGCAACGCGGATAAAACGGAATACACCTTTAAAATTCGCCCTGGCGTCACTTTTTCCGATGGCACGCCGCTGGATGCGAATGCCGTGGCGAAAAACTTTGATACTTACGGACTCGGTAATAAAGCCCAGCGCCTGCCGGTGTCTGAAGTGATTAATAATTACCAACGCAGCGAAGTGATTGATCCCCAGACGGTGAAGTTTTATTTCAAACAGCCCTCACCTGGATTTTTACAGGGCACGGCCACCATTGGCTCCGGGCTGGTTTCTCTCAGCACGCTGCAACGCAGTTTCGACCAGCTCGGCGATGCGCGCCATATTATTGGCTCCGGGCCGTTTGTGGTCAGCGATGAAAAGCTCGGGCGGGAAGTGGATTTAACCGCGCGCAAAGATTACCAGTGGGGACCGAAAAACAGCACCCAGCAGGGACCGGCGAATCTGGCTGGCATCAAATTTATCGTCACACCGGAAGATAGCGTGCGCATCGGCGCACTGCTGGCCGGTCAGGCCGATTTTATTCGCCAGGTGCAGGCGTATGACGAAAAACAGGCACAGCAGCAGGCGTTCCCGGTTTACGCAGCGCCGACGCGTGGCGTCAACGACAGCATCAGCTTCCGCCCGGACAACCCGCTGGTCAGCGATCTGCGCGTACGTCAGGCGCTGTTGCATGCGACCAACGCGCAGCAGGTGGTGCAAACCCTGTTTTCACCTAACTATCCGCAGGCCACCTCGGTGATCGCCGCCTCGGCCGCCGGGTATGTCAACCTCGCGGACAAACTGAAATACGATCCCGCCCGCGCCAGGCAACTGCTTGACGAGGCTGGCTGGCAGCCCGGCAGCGACGGCATCCGCGCTAAGGCGGGGCAAAAGCTGGCTCTGACCGTGTATGAATCGCTGCCACAGCCGCAGAACAAAGAAGTGCTGCAGCTGGTGGCCCAGCAGTGGCGTCAGGTTGGCGTCCAGCTCACGGTGAAAGCCGGTGACGCCGGCAGCCGCACGCTGGACAATCTCGATCCGCTAAAAACCCCGCTCACGGTCTCGGAAGTGGGCCGCGCCGATCCGGACGTGGTGAAGAGCATGTTTTACCTCGCCAACCGTGATGCGCTGCTGCAAAAAGGCGGCTCCAGCGACAAAGTCCGGCATTTCCGTGACGACCAACTCAACAAGCTTTTGGTGGCAATCTCGGCCGAAGTCGATCCGGCGAAACGTCTGGCGCTCACCGGAGACGCCCAGCGTTATCTGCTGGATCAGGCTTATGTGATCCCGATCTTTGAAGAGCCGCAGGTGTTTGCCGGCACGCCGTGGCTGAAGGGCGTGAGTTTTGAAGCCGTAGGCCGGCCGTCGTTCTACGGCGCATGGCTGGAAAAACATTGAGAGGATGATGATGCGACACGCACTGCTGCATAGAGCGGGGCAAAGCCTGCTGGTGTTATGGGCGGCATTTACCCTGTCGTTTTTGCTGCTGCAGGTGCTGCCTGGCGATGCGGTGCTGATCAAGTTCCAGAATCCGGATATGGGTCTCAGCCCGCAGCAAATTGCAGAGATGCGGCAGGCCTACGGTGCCGATAGCCCGATCTGGCAGCAGTATCTGCATACGTTGCTGGCGATGCTGCGCGGTGACTTTGGCTACTCGGTGCAGGCAGGTGTGCCGGTCAGCGATCTGCTGCGCAGCAATCTGCCCGCCACGCTGCAGCTGGCGCTGGCCGGATTTGCCGTTGCCTGCGTGGTGGCCTTCGCACTGGCGGCGCTGGCGCGACTGCCTGCGCTGCGCCTGCTGCGTACGCTATTGCAGTCGCTGCCGGCACTGTTTATTTCGCTGCCGACGTTCTGGCTTGGCATCGCGCTGATTCAGCTGTTCTCCTTTCAACTGCGCTGGATCCCGGTGATCAACCCATCGCCCCTGCAGGGGCTGATTCTGCCGGTGCTGACCGTCGCCGTGCCCATCTCCGCCCCGCTGGCCCAGATTCTGCTGCGCAGTATCGATCAGGTTGCTACTCAGCCGTTTGTCGCCGTGGCCCGCGCCAAAGGTGCCAGCGCACAACACGTGCTATGGCGCCATATCATGCGCAACGCGCTGCTGCCCGTGCTCAATGTGGCCGGTTTGCTGCTGGGGGAATTGATCGCGGGCGCGCTGATTACCGAAACCGTATTCGGCTTAAGCGGCATCGGTCAGCTGACCCAGCAGGCGGTCAACAATCAGGATGTGGCGGTGTTACAGGCGGTAGTAATGATCTCCGCACTGGCGTTTGTACTGATCAACCTGCTGGTCGATCTGCTGATGCCGCTGTTCGACCCACGTCTGCAAACCGTAGCCGGAGGAAATTCATGAGTCTGGTCGATTACTCTACCGCGCGTCAGGGACAGCCGGCCTTGCGGCGCGATCGTGCCCGTCGCCTGCAGCCTGGCTTGTGGCTGGCATGGACGGTGCTGGCGCTGGCATTCGTGGCGGCCGTGGCACCGCAACTGTTCACCCACTATAGCCCGACAGAAGGCATTGCCGGCGCGCAGCGCTTAGCGCCGCACAGTTCGCACTGGCTCGGCACCGATCAACTCGGACGCGACCTGCTGGCGCGCATCGTCTATGGCGCCTCGCAGTCGCTCTCTGCGGCGGTCGCAGCGGTGGCGATGGGGCTCACTGGCGGAACCGCGCTGGGCGTCCTGGCTGGGGCCGTGGGCGGCCGCGGTGAACAGGCACTGATGCGACTGGTTGATGTGCTGCTTTCAATCCCGGCGCTGCTGCTGTCATTAAGCCTGCTGATCCTGCTGGGTTTTGGCACCGTGCACGCTGCGCTGGCGGTGGGCATCGCCTCGATTGCCAGTTTTGCCCGGCTGGCGCGCGGCGAAGTGGTGCGGGTACGCCGCAGTGAATATGTGGAAGCGGCTTATGGCAGTGGCGGCCGTTTCTGGCAGGTACTGTGGCGCCACATTGTCCCCAACTCGCTGACCGCGGTGATTGCCTTCGCCGCACTGCAGTTTGGTCAGGCCATTCTGGCGCTCTCAACTCTCAGCTTTCTCGGCTATGGCACGCCACCACCGACCCCCGAATGGGGCTTGCTGATCGCCGAAGGCCGCAACTATCTGGCTACCGCGTGGTGGCTGACTACCTTTCCCGGCGTGGTGGTAGTCGCCGTGGTGCTGGCGGCGAATCGCGTCAGCCGTCAGCTGGCAGGAGGTGACGCATGACAGCGCTATTGAGCGTGGAAAACCTCAGCCTCAGCTATCGCCAGCGCGGCGTGTGGCGTGAAGTGGTGCATAACGTGAGCTTTACCCTGCAGCCGGGCGAAATGGTGGCGCTGGTCGGTGAATCCGGCTCAGGCAAAACCACCACGGCCCAGGCGATTATCGGTCTGCTGGCGGACAATGCCCTGCGCGATAGCGGTAAAATCCTGCTGAACGGCACCGACATCGCTGGCTGGTCATCCCGGCGCATGGACAGCGTGCGCGGCGTGCATATCAGCCTGGTGCCGCAGGATCCCGGTAATTCGCTTAATCCGGTGAAGACCATTGGCGATCAGGTTGGCGAGATCCTGCAGCTACATCAGAAGTTTAGCCGGACCGCGCGCCAGCAGCGCGTGCTGGAGCTGCTGCAAAAAGTTGGGTTGAGCCATCCGGAGCAGCGCCTGCATCAATATCCGCATCAGCTCTCTGGCGGGATGAAGCAGCGCGTGCTGATTGCCATCGCGCTCGCCCTGCAACCACAGTTGATCATCGCCGATGAGCCAACCAGCGCGCTCGATGTCACGGTGCAAAAGCGCATTCTTGATCTGCTCGACCAGCTACGCCGTGAGTTCGCCACCGCCGTGCTGTTTGTCACCCACGATCTGGCGCTGGCCGCGGAACGCGCTGACCGTCTGCTGGTGTTTCGTCACGGCGAGATCCAGGAACAGGGAAGCGCAGCGACGCTGGTCAGCGCGCCACAACATCCTTATACCCGCCAGCTGTTACAGGACGCGGTGCCCGACGTTACCGATCGGCCTTATCCGTCCGCAGCCCGTTTTTCCACACCGGCGATTGAGCTCAACGCCATCGATAAACAGTTTGCGCTCGGCAGGCAGCAGACGCTGACGGTGGCGAAAGCGGTCAGCCTGACGGTGCCACGCGGCACGACGCACGCGCTGGTGGGTGAATCCGGCTCCGGCAAAACCACGCTGGCGCGCATTCTGCTTGGCTTTGAACGCGCCGATCGCGGCAAAGTAGTGATCGATGGCATTGATGCCAGCAGCCTGCGCGGCGAAGCGCTGCGCCAGCTACGGCGCAAAATCCAGTTTGTTTACCAGAATCCGTTCGCCTCGCTCGATCCGCACCAGACGCTGTTTAACATCATTGAAGAACCGCTGCGCAACTTTGACTCGCTCAGCGCCGCCGCGCGCCAGCAGCGGGTGCACGAGGTGGCGCAGCGCGTGGCACTGCCGCTGGATCTGCTGACGCGCAAGCCGCGCGAGCTGTCCGGCGGCCAGCGTCAGCGCGTCGCCATCGCACGGGCGTTGATCCCGCAACCGGCGATCCTGGTGCTGGATGAGGCGACGTCAGCGCTGGACGTCACGGTGCAGGCGCAGATTCTGCAATTGCTGCAACAGTTACAGCGCGAGCTGGGCCTCACCTATCTGTTTATCACCCACGATTTGGCCACCGTACGACGACTGGCACACAGCGTTACCGTGCTACGCGCAGGCGAAGTGGTTGAACAAGGTGACACCGTCACACTGTTCAATGCGCCGCAGCACCCTTACACCCGCGCGTTGATTGACGCCATTCCGGTTTTCCGTCCGCTGATTAAGGAGTCTGCATGACGCGCAAACGCATCGGTTTTTTTACCCGCCTGCTCGACGACACCACAGCGCAACAGCGCTACCGGCTGGCGACGGAACAAATTCAGCACGCTGAACGCTGCGGATTTGACAGTGCCTGGATCGCGCAGCACCACTTTCATGAAAAAGAAGGTGGGCTGCCCTCACCGCTGGTGTTTCTTGCTCACGTGGCCGCGCACACCCGTCATATCCGCCTCGGCACCGGCATCATCACCCTGCCGCTGGAAAATGCCCTGCGCGTGGCCGAAGACGCGGCGGTGCTGGATCTGCTGAGCGACGGACGCCTGGAGGTGGGGCTCGGCTCCGGCGGCACGCCAACCTCATTTTTGCCGTTTGGCCTGACCAGCGAACAGCGCGCCGGCGTGTTTGCCGACCAGTTGCATACGCTGCTCAGCGCGTGGCGCGGCGACACGCTGGCCCATCCGGACAATCATCTCTATCCGCCGGCTCCCACGCTGGCGCAGCGTGTGTGGATCGCCACCTTTTCCGTTGCAGGCGCGACGCGTGCCGGCCAGGCCGGTCACGGGCTGATGTTATCGCGCACCCAGCCGCGGCCGGCGGGTCAGCCGGACCTGTCGCTGCAGCAGCTGCAAAACCCGATGATCGATGCTTATCTCGCGGCGCTGCCTTCGGGCGTTGCGCCCCGCATCCTGGCTTCACGTACCGCGTTTGTTGCCGACTCGAACGACTACGCGCGCCGCCTTGCCGCGCCCGGTCTGCAGCGCCAGGCGGAGCAGTTTCGCAAGGCAGGCCACGACATCACCGGCAGCACGCTGGAGAGCCACGCGCGCCAGCTCGATGCGCATATCGGCGATGCCGACGCGGTGTTGGCTTCGCTGCTGGCCGACAGCACGCTGACGCGCGCCACCGACATCACCTTCCAGGTGCACTCTATCGATCCGCCGCACGCCGATACGCTGCGTTCGGTGGCGTTAATTGCTGAACATATTGCCCCCACGCTGCGTGCGCTGGGTGCCGCTTAACAGGAGAAAACCATGTCTCAGGCTACAGATTTACTGGCGGCGCTGGCCGATATCGACCCGGCGGCGCAACTGGCAGAGGCGCGCAATGTGCGTCAGGCCGCGACCCGACACGCCCAGGGCAGCTATGAGGTGCTGTTTGGCCAGGATGACGACGATTTCCCGCTGGCGCAGCGCTACGCGCTCGCCGGGCAGGTCGCCGGCTGGCACGGCGTCACGTCATTACAGGCACACTATCAGCAGCAATCCAGCGAAACCCCGTCAGATACGCGCTTTGCCGCCGGTCGCGCCTTTGCTGAACTGCTGAGCCTGCATCCGGTCGACGCCACACCGCAACAACTGACCACGCTGCGCCATGCCGGCTGGACGCCGCGCGGCATCGTCACGCTGGCGCAGCTGGTGGGATTTGTCAGCTTTCAGAGTCGCCTGCTGACCGGCCTGCGCCTGCTGAGCGGTGAAGCATCGCGCGCGCAGCCCCATGCGGTGGCCGGCAAATGGCATAGCGCCCAGCTCACGGCCAGCGGACAGACTGCGCTCACCGCGTTTACCCAGCAGGAGTTGGGCTGGGAGCCGTGGCTGCCAGCCAAACCGCTCAGCGAGTTTACGGCGGAAGAACAGGCGACGCTGGCAAAAAACGGTCATAGCGAGTCCGACTATTTCCGTCTGCTGGCGCGCAATCTGCCGCTGCTGGAACAACGCACGCTGACGGATAAAGGCATCTTTTACACGCCGGGCGGTTTGCCTCGCGCCGAGCGTGAACTGGCGGCCACGGTGGTGAGTAAAGTCAACGGCTGCATTTACTGCGCGTCCGTGCATGCCCGCAAAGCCAGTCAGCTGTCAAAAGATGAGACTGCGGTGCAGAAACTTCTGAATGTCGCGCCGGGTGCCGAGCTGGCACACGGCCAGTCCGCGCGCTGGGCGGCGATTATCGATTTTGTCGCCACCTTATCGCTAACCCCGGTCGCCAGCAGCCAGACCCAGCTGCAGGCGCTGCGCGAGCACGGGCTGGATACGCTGCAGCTGCTGGACCTGATCCAGTCCGCCGCGTTTTTTGCCTGGGCCAACCGCCTGATGCTAACGCTGGGCGAACCTTTCTTACCTGAACAGCCGCAGGGATGACCATGACACACACGTTATCTGCCACACCGGCAGCGTTTACTGACCATTTTCATATCACCATTCACGGCAAAGGCGCTCACGCTGCACGTCCGCATGAGGGCATCGACAGTATCGTTACCGGCAGCCACATCGTCAGCGCGCTGGCGGCCGCCGGCCTGGATGTCACCCGCTTTCAGGGTGGCAACAGCTGGAACGTGCTGCCGCCAGAGGTCGTCGTGGAAGGCGTGCTGCACAGCGAGGATGCCAGCGCGCGCCAGCGATCATCGGCGCAGGCCGCGACGCTGGTCAGCCATATTGCCCGGGCGTTCGGCGCCGAAGCGCAGCTCGCCTGGCAACCGCAACGCGAAGCCGAACGCAGCGCGACACCGCGGTCATCGTAATGATGCGAACCAGGAGGCAGATAATGGCGATACCGGTACCCGTTCCACAGCTCGATCATGCAGTGATCAATGTTGCCGATCGGCTGGATGACGCCAGCGCGCTGTATCGCCGGCTCGGTTTCCAGCTCACGCCACGCGGCCATCACTCGCTGGGCTCCAGTAATCATCTGGCGGTGTTTGGTGATAATTATCTGGAACTGCTGGGCTATGAAGCCGGGCGTGCGCACCAGCGTCAGGATATCTGGCAGGCACCGGCGGGCCTGAGCGGTCTGGTATGGAAAACCGGCGATGCCGATGCGGTGTGGCGCTATCTGGAAAGTCAGGGTATTGATGGCGATCCCGCCGCCAGTTTTTACCGGCCGGTGCAGTTGCCGGATGGCAGCGCACAGCAGGCGCGTTTTCGCACCGTTCGCCTGCGCCCCGCTCTGGTGCCAAATGGACGCAGTTTTTTCTGCCAGCATGAGACACCGCAGGCGGTCTGGCAGCCAGTGTGGCAGCAGCATCCCAACGCGGTGACCGATATTATTGAGTTTGTGGTGGTGGCACAGGATCCGGCAGCCGCCGCGCTGCCCTACAGTCGTTTATTTGGTGCCGATAAGCTCACCGCCTGCCAGCAGGGCGCGTTTGTGCTGAAAGCGGGCGTGGCCACCGTGCGCTTTGCCGCTGCGCACTATGTGACGCAGCGCTTTACCGGCCTGCCGCCCGATTATGACGGCAGTGCGCGTATGGCCGCGCTGACGCTACGCAGCAGCGACTTACGCAGGGTGAAAGCCAGCCTGCTGCTGGGCGATGTGCCTTTTCGCGAAGAGTCGGATGCCATCGTGGTCAGCGCGGAACAGGCCAGCGGCGTGGCGCTGCGGTTTCAGCTATGAAAGCATTGTCGGAGTAGATTGCCTGCTGACGACCTGGCAAGCGAACCAGATCTTAATCTCATCGCTTACTGTAGAAATAGAAACACGACAACAGGCCGTTATTAAAACGGCCTGTTGCAATGACTATGACGCCTGATTTGCAGCGTATAATTTATTATTTATACACTGTTGCCGTACCCTGTATTTTCTTGCCTTCTTTGCCGGAGGTGATCACAAAATATTTACCCCCCATCTCATCGGCCTTTTTCGAGATTTCAGCCATGGCCTCTGCCGGTGAACTGTATTCATTATTGGTACTAACCTTACCAACTTCCTGATACTGCTTAG
>NZ_JASEWO010000448.1:0-420 GCF_030024295.1 Pantoea sp. Pa-EAmG | reverse complement strand
GCGATATCTCGCTCTATCCGGTCAAGAAAATTGGATTGCTGATGCGCCAGATGGGCTACAGCAAACCGGCACTGCTCGGCAACACGGTGAAGGGCACCGGCTATGCGCCGCTCAAAGCCGAGATTGCACGCCGCGCGGTGGATTATGGCTGCAATATCAGCGCTGATGACATCCTGATCACCAACGGTTGTATCGAAGCTATCTCACTGGCTTTGCGCGCCACCACCCGCCCCGGCGATATTGTGGCAGTGGAATCGCCGTGCTACTTCGTGCTGTTGCAGATGCTGCATAATCTCAATCTGCGCGTGATTGAAGTGGAAGCCGGGCCGGAAGGTTATGTTAACGTCAGCAAGCTCACCGCGCTGTTTCAGCGTAAAGCGGTGCAGGCCTATCTCACCATCAACAACATCAATAATCCGC
>NZ_JASEWO010000447.1:0-422 GCF_030024295.1 Pantoea sp. Pa-EAmG | reverse complement strand
ACCTATATCCGTACACATGAAGGGTGGTTGTATCTTGCAGTTGTGATTGACCTGTTTTCACGTCTTGTTGTTGGCTGGTCTATGAAATCAAGAATCACGACAGATCTGGTTTTAGATGCGTTATTGATGGCTTTGTGGCGGAGAAATCCAAAGAACAAAGTCCTAATCCATTCTGATCAGGGTAGCCAATATACCAGCCATGAATGGCAGACATTTCTCAGGCATCATAATCTTGAAAGTAGTATGAGTCGTAGAGGCAATTGCCATGACAATGCTGTTGCAGAAAGCTTCTTTCAGCTATTAAAGCGGGAACGAATTAAAAAGAGAATCTATGCAACTAGAACTGAAGCAAGATCCGATATCTTTGAATATATTGAGATGTTCTATAATTCAAAACGCAGACATGGTTCCAATGGTCAGCG
>NZ_JASEWO010000446.1:0-426 GCF_030024295.1 Pantoea sp. Pa-EAmG | reverse complement strand
TGCGCTGCTGTTGATCATCCACAATCCACTGCTGCTGAAGCGGAGCGGTATAAATAGGGTGTTCGCAGGAGAAGATCAGCATACCGCCAGGTTTTAATGCATCGTACAGGGTGGTGAATAACGGCTCGATGTGACTCAGGTAATGTAATGCCAGTGAGCTGTAGGCAAGATCATAGGTTTTATCGAGCTGCAGAGTGTCTAAATCCGCACGTTGATAGCGAATGTTCGGTGAAGAAGTCATGGCGGTCGCTTGCGCCAGCATCTTTTCTGAGACATCAATCCCCAGGACTTCACGGGCACCATGCTGCTGCGCGTAACGGCAAAACCAGCCGTATCCACAGCCTAAATCAACGACGCGCAAGTCCTTCAGATCGGGCAGCATCGCTCGCAATGCGGGCCACTCAGGTGCGCCATCCAATCCTTCCA
>NZ_JASEWO010000445.1:0-426 GCF_030024295.1 Pantoea sp. Pa-EAmG | reverse complement strand
TGCGCTGCTGTTGATCATCCACAATCCACTGCTGCTGAAGCGGAGCGGTATAAATGGGGTGTTCGCATGAGAAGACCAGCATGCCACCGGGCTTTAGTGCATAGAATAAGGTGGTCAGCAAAGGCTCGATATTGCTCAGGTAATGCAACGCCAGTGAGCTATAGGCAAGATCATAGGCTTCATCGAGCTGCAGAGTTTCTAAATCCGCACGTTGATAGCGAATGCCAGGCGCGGACGTCATTGCGGCTGCTTGCGCCAACATCTTTTCTGAGACATCAATCCCCAGGATTTCACGGGCACCTTGCTGCTGCGCGTAGCGGCAAAACCAGCCATACCCACAGCCTAAATCAACTACGCGCAAGTCGTTGAGGTCGGGCAGCATCGCTCGCAATGCGGGCCACTCAGGTGCGCCATCCAATCCTTCCA
>NZ_JASEWO010000247.1:0-5054 GCF_030024295.1 Pantoea sp. Pa-EAmG | reverse complement strand
TCAGCGAGATAGCAAGTCCGCGCGCGTATTTTTCCCGCGCTTCGTCGATGTCCATGACTTCCCGGGCGGTCATTTTAAGCCCGCCGCTAAAGTCATCAAAGCTGACCTGTCCACTGACGATCAGGATACGGTCCTTCTCCAGCAGCTGCTGGTATTTATCTAACGCATCGGTAAATAACATCACCTCAAGACGGCCAGAGCGGTCGTCAAGAGTACAGATACCAATTCGGTTGCCGCGCTTGGTGACCATGACGCGGGCGGCAATCACCAGCCCGGCCGCAACGGTCACTTTACCACGTTCTGTTGGATGCATGTCTTTCAGGCGCATGCCGCCAACGTAGCGCTCAATTTCTTTCAGATACTGATTGATCGGATGGCCGGTGAGATACAGACCGAGCGTCTCACGCTCGCCATCCAGCTGCACCTGCTCCGGCCACGGCGTAATGGCCGCGTAAGATTGCTCAACCTGCTCGGGCTCTTCCGCCAGCACGCCGAACATATCCGCCTGTCCCGTCGCTTCGGCTTTGGCATGCTGATCCGCCGCCTTCAGGGCGTCACCCAGCGCGCTCATCAGCGCCGCGCGGTGCGGGCCAAGACGATCGAACGCGCCGGACATGATCAGTTTTTCCATCACGCGACGGTTGATCTTTTTGGTGTCGGTGCGCGCGCAGAGATCAAACAGCTCTTTAAAGTAGCCGCCCTGATTACGCGCTTCGAGGATCGCTTCGATCGGCCCCTCACCCACGCCTTTGATAGCGCCGATGCCGTACACGATCTCCCCGTCATCGTTGACGTGGAACGGATAGAGCCCGGAGTTAATGTCTGGCGGCAGCACTTTCAGCCCCATGCGCCAGCACTCATCCACCAGTCCAACCACCTTCTCGGTGTTATCCATATCGGCGGTCATCACCGCCGCCATGAACTCGGCCGGATAGTGCGCTTTCAGCCACAGCGTCTGATAGGAGACCAGCGCATAAGCAGCAGAGTGCGACTTGTTAAAGCCGTAGCCCGCGAACTTCTCCACCAGATCGAAGATTTTCATCGACAGTTCGCCGTTGATGCCCATCTTCTCAGCACCGTCCTGGAACACCGAACGCTGCTTGGCCATCTCCTCCGGCTTCTTTTTACCCATGGCACGACGCAGCATATCCGCGCCGCCCAGCGTATAGCCGGACAGCACCTGGGCAATCTGCATCACCTGTTCCTGATAGAGGATGATGCCGTAGGTCGGCTCCAGCACCGGCTTCAGGCTCTCATGCTGCCACTGAATGTCCGGGTAGGAGATGGCTTCACGGCCGTGCTTACGGTCAATAAAGTTATCGACCATGCCCGACTGCAGCGGCCCCGGACGGAACAGCGCCACCAGTGCGATCATATCTTCGAAGCAGTCCGGCTTGAGGCGCTTGATCAGATCTTTCATGCCGCGCGATTCAAGCTGGAACACCGCGGTGGTTTCCGAGCGTTGCAGCATGTCGAAGCTTTTTTTGTCATCCAGCGGGATGGCGGCGATATCGATCGGCGGTAACCCCTGCTTTTCACGCCGCGGGTTGATCATCTTCAGCGCCCAGTCGATGATGGTCAGCGTGCGCAGGCCGAGGAAGTCAAACTTCACCAGTCCGGCGTATTCCACGTCGTTTTTATCGAACTGGGTGACCGGGAACTGGCCGTTCTCATCGCAGTACAGCGGCGCAAAATCGGTGATTTTGGTCGGCGCAATGACCACGCCACCGGCGTGCTTGCCAGCGTTACGCGTGACCCCTTCCAGCTTGCGCGCCATATCGATCAGCGCTTTGACCTCTTCGTCAGCTTCGTAGATCTCCGGCAGCTGCGGTTCCGCCTGGAACGCTTTTTCCAGCGTCATGCCGGGATCCGGCGGGATCAGTTTTGAGATGCGATCAACAAAGCCGTACGGATGCCCCAGCACCCGGCCGACGTCGCGAATCACCGCTTTCGCCGCCATGGTACCAAAGGTGATAATCTGCGACACCGCATCGCGGCCGTACATCTCAGCCACGTGATCGATCACCTGGTCACGTTTTTCCATGCAGAAGTCGACGTCAAAGTCGGGCATCGAGACACGTTCCGGGTTAAGGAAACGTTCAAACAGCAGGTCAAACTCCAGCGGATCGAGATCGGTAATTTTCAGCGCGTAGGCCACCAGCGAACCGGCGCCGGAACCACGCCCCGGCCCGACCGGAATGCCGTTGTCCTTCGACCACTGGATAAACTCCATCACGATCAGGAAGTAGCCGGGGAAGCCCATCTGGTTAATGACGTTGAGCTCAATGTCGAGACGCTCGTCATACTCCGGCCGGCGTTCGGCACGCACCTGCTCATCCGGGAAGAGAAACGCCAGGCGCTCCTCAAGCCCTTCGCGCGACTTCATCACCAGAAAATCTTCGGTCGACATGTCGCCGGTCGGGAATTGCGGCAGGAAGTATTCGCCGAGGCGCACCGTGACGTTACAACGCTTAGCAATCTCTACGCTGTTTTCCAGCGCTTCCGGGATGTCCGAGAACAGCTCGCACATCTCCTCTTCGCTGCGCATATATTGCTGAGGACTGTAGTTGCGCGGACGTTTAGGATCGTCCAGCGTGTAGCCGTCGTGAATCGCCACGCGGATTTCATGGGCATCGAAATCTTCTTCGTTGAGGAAGCAGACTTCATTGGTGGCCACCACCGGCACCGATTCAGCAATCGCCAGCTCAACCGCCGCGTGCAAATAGGCCTCTTCGTCTGGCCGGCCGGTGCGCGTCAGTTCCAGATAGTAGCGGTTAGGGAAATGCTGCTGATAGAAACTCAGGCTCTGCGCCACCAGCGCGTTATTGCCGCGCAGCAGGCTGCGACCGACGTCGCCGCGCCGTCCGCCCGACAGCAGAATCAACCCTTCGCCCAGCTCCAGTAGCCAGTCGCGATCGATAATCGGTCCGGCGATACCGTAACCGCGCTGGTAAGCGCGCGAAATGAGTAGCGTCAGATTCTGGTAACCGGTGTTATTAGCGGCCAGCACGGTGAGCTGCGTCAGCTCATCGCCCATCAAATCGCTGGCCACCTGGAAGTCAGCCCCGACGATCGGTTTGATACCGGCGCTGTGCGCGCTGCCATAAAAGCGCACCAGCCCGCACAGGTTGGTGTAGTCGGTAATGGCAATGGCTGGCATGCCGAGCGCGGCCGCCTTTTTTACCAGCGGCCCGGTCTTGGCCAGACCATCAACCATGGAGTAATCGCTGTGTACGCGCAGATGTATAAAACGAGGTTCAGCCATATCAGTTTCCGGTTAAAACAGCGTCAGGCTATTAAAGCGTAGTCGGCTGGCGCGCGGCCAGCACATCAGCATCAATCAGGGCGTTACGCACCGGCGCAAAGCTGCGGCGGTGGTGAGGTGTGGCACCAAACTGCGTCAGTTTTTCCATGTGCAGCGCGGTCGGATAGCCTTTGTGATGGGCGAAACCGTACTGCGGAAACAGCAGGTCCAGCTCGGCCATTTCACGGTCGCGCGTGACTTTGGCGATGATCGAGGCGGCGCTGATTTCCCGCACCAGACTATCGCCCTTCACCACCGCCTGCGACGGCATCGGCAGCGCCGGACAGCGGTTGCCATCAATCAGAACAAAATCCGGTGCAATATGCAGACCGGCAACCGCGCGCTGCATCGCCAGCATGGTGGCGTGCAGGATGTTCAGCTGGTCAATCTCTTCCGGCTCAGCGCGGCCCAGGCTCCACGCCAGCGCTTTCTCTTTGATTTCATCAAACAGCGCAAGGCGGCGTTTTTCAGACAGCTTTTTGGAATCCGCCAGGCCGGCAATCGGCTGCGCCGGATCGAGGATCACGGCGGCGGTCACCACGGCACCGACCAGCGGGCCACGTCCGACTTCATCAACGCCGGCAATCAGCCGGGCATCAGGATAAATAAATTCAGCCATTGGCAATCTCCAGTACCGCATCCGCCGCCTGTTCGTCGGCGTTCCAGCGAATCTGCTGATGCAATTGGGTGAAAGTGGCCAGCAGCGCGTCACGCTCCGGACCGGCATGCAGCAGCGGCTCCAGCGCCGCAGCTAACGCTGCAGGCTGGCACTCCTCCTGCAGCAGCTCCTGCACCAGTTCACGGCCGGCCAGCAGGTTAGGCAGCGAAACGAACAGGGTTTTCACCAGCCGCTTCGCCAGCCAGAAGGTGAACGGCTTCATACGATAGCCCACCACCATCGGGCATTTCGCCAGCATGCACTCCAGCGCTGCAGTGCCGGAAGCCAGAATCGCCGCGTCGCTGGCGATCATCGCCTGGCGCCCTTTGCCATCCAGCAGGTGCATCGGCAATTCCGGCGCGACGCTGGCTTTGATCTGCTCGAACTGCGCGCGCCGCTTCGCGTTAACCAGCGGCACTACGATCTCCAGCGCCGGATAACGCTGGCGCAGCAGCTGTGCAGCGCGCAGGAAATCAGCGCTGAGCATCTCCACTTCCGCGCCACGGCTGCCCGGCAGCAGGCCGAGGCACAGCGCATCATCAGCGATCCCTAATTCACGCCGCGCGGCCAGTTTGTCCGGCTGCAGCGGCATCGCATCGGCCATGGTGTGCCCGATAAAGCGGCACGGCACGTTGTAGCGATCGTAAAACGCTTTTTCAAAAGGCAGAAACGCCAGCACCAGATCGGTGTTGCGGCCAATTTTGAACACGCGCTTTTGTCGCCAGGCCCACACGGAGGGACTGACGTAATGAATGGTGCGAATGCCGGCACGCTTGAGGTTGCCTTCCAGCGTGATGTTGAAATCCGGGGCATCGATGCCGACGAAGACATCCGGCCGCAGCTCGGTAAAGCGCTGGGTTAAATCCTTGCGGATGTGCAGCAAACGGCGCAGGCGGCCAAGCACCTCAACGATGCCCATTACCGCCAGCTCTTCCATCTCGTACCAGGCTTCGCAGCCTTCGGCCTGCATCAGCGGACCGGCAACGCCAACGAAGCGCGCGTCAGGATGGCGCGCCTTCAGCGCACGAATCAATCCGGCACCAAGAATATCGCCGGAGGTTTCTCCGGCGACCAGGGCAATCGTTAAGGGAC
>NZ_JASEWO010000444.1:0-427 GCF_030024295.1 Pantoea sp. Pa-EAmG | reverse complement strand
GTTTAGCGCTTTTTACGTCAGCCGGGAGCGCATCAGCATCCAGCCGGTAAAGAGGAATGTCATGACGGCCGCTGTAACGGGCGGCCCACACCATGGCGCCTTTCCCGTCTTCAATATACTTCGAGCCCAGTGGCTCAATGATGGCCCAGGGTTTTGACAGCGCCCGCCGGTAATACAGAATTTCCCGGGCCATTTCCCTGACCTCGGGGACGTTATCAATGTCATTTTCAGCGATGCGCTGCAGACGTTTATTACTGATCATTCAGCTGCTCCTGCAAATTTTCAGTGGACCCGAGAAGCTTTTCAAAACCTGACCGGCATCAGTCCCCACATCTTTACAATTTTAAACGGCCCTGAAACTTGCAAAGCCTTAGTCTGCGACTAATCTGGGCGGACCAGTGAAAAAAGTAAAAGCCTGCGAATAATT
>NZ_JASEWO010000443.1:0-427 GCF_030024295.1 Pantoea sp. Pa-EAmG | reverse complement strand
GTTTAGCGCTTTTTACGTCAGCCGGGAGCGCATCAGCATCCAGCCGGTAAAGAGGGATGTCATGACGGCCGCTGTAACGGGCGGCCCACACCATGGCGCCTTTCCCGTCCTCAACATACTTTGAGCCCAGTGGCTCAATGATGGCCCAGGGTTTTGACAGCGCGCGCCGGTAATCCAGAATTTCCCGGGCCATTTCCCTGACCTCGGGGACGTAATCAATGTCATTTTCAGCGATGCGCTGCAGACGTTTATTACTGATCATTCAGTTGCTCCTGCAAATTTTCAGTGGACCCGAGAGGCTTTTCAAAACCTGACCGGCATCAGTCCCCATATCTTTACAATTTTTAACGGCCCTGAAACTTGCAAAGCCTCAGTCTGCGACTAATCTGGGCGGACCAGTGAAAAAAGTAAAAGCCTGCGAATAATT
>NZ_JASEWO010000246.1:0-5095 GCF_030024295.1 Pantoea sp. Pa-EAmG | reverse complement strand
TGATGGTTAAAAAAGAGAGTACGAGACAAGCTTTTACTGCCAGGCTGATTGCCGCATGCGAGAGCGCGGGAATTGTCGGACATGGACGGAACAAACAGGTCGCTCAGGCACTGCAACAACGGGGATGCAGGATCTCAACTCCAGGGGTCTGGAAATGGTTTAACGCGCAATCCATTCCGGATGACAGTAATCTGCTGGCGCTCAGCCAGCTGTTAGGCGTGCGCGTGGAGTGGCTACAGTTCGGCATGGAAAAACCGGATGTGGCGCTTGCCCGTCAGCGCCTGATCGATCCGCAGCACATGTTCCGCGTCGAAAGCCTGGACATCGGGCAACGCAGCGCACAGGGTATTGTCGCGCGCGACGAACTGGTCGAGACCATTCAGGCGATTGAATACGGTCTGGATGAGGCGCGCGTGCTGTTTAACGGTCGTCCGGCCGAAAATATCCGGCTGATTGCCCTGAACAGTGACTCCATGGCCGGTACTTTTGCTCCGCGCGATCAGCTGTTCGTCGATATCAGCGTGCACCGCTTCGACGGTGACGGCATCTATCTGTTCAATCTCGACAACCAGCTCTACCTCAAGCGGCTGCAGTTACAGCACAAGAAGGTGGCGGTGATCTCCGACAATAAACGCTACGAGACCTGGTATCTGACGCTGGACGAAGCGGCGTCGCTGCAGGTGATTGCCCGCGTCATCATGAGCCAGGCGCGTGACTATCAGATTCTGGGCTGAGCAGCAGTGCGTTAACCGGCAAAAAAATAATCCGGCTGAAATCAAAAATTTAACTGTCGGTAAATAAAAAATTAACTGTCAGTGTTTGCCAATGCATTAGAACCTGTTAATAATTTGACCATAGATGGACGACATCTCTGCTCCCGGATGAGCCCGCTCTTAAACAATTGAGGCGCTGCACAAGCGCGAGACAACCCACCCAAAGTCAGTGAATTTTGGGATGGGGTGGATACGCACTTAGCAGCGTCGTCAGTTGTCCTCTGCTTTCACTCTCCTCTGCTTATACCTGGCCGTTTTTTACGGCCGGGCAAGCCAGTTGCGGGTGATTGCAGAGGGGCCACGGACGTCCCGGTCTGTGCCGAATCGCCGTGCTCACCACCCCATCGCCAAAGACTCATTCACAGGAGGAGTTATGGCGATTATTCAATATGGCAAATCAGTCTTTAGCGGAAACGCGCGCACCCGTCGCCACCGGCGGCGTCAGCCGCTCAGCCGCCTGAAGCGCAGCATCGACAGTGCCCTGGGCCTGGAGTGTGATGAGATCACCCTGCGCACCGCCGAGCGCATCTGCCAGCGGGAAATCCGCTCCCGGGTAGACCGCGCAGTACTGGCGCCCACGCGGCCCTGCAACGACAACCCCAGCTTTGATAACTGCTGTTTGCCCCACGTTCATCTGTACGCCGTGCGTTAATTCTCTGCTGTTTTCCCAGTTCTGAACGGAACGTTTCACCTTTCCTCACTGTTTAGTTGCGCTTGAGCGTTGCGCTTAACGGCTGCCTGTCGCCCGGCGCAACCGATCAGCGAGGTTTATGTGTTGTGGTTATTTGCGCAGCTTTTCATGCCGTTGCGCCCGTCAAAGAGGAACCGTTATGAGCCAAATCATTGCCATTTTGAATTTCGAAGAGGGATACCGCGAAGCGCCTTACCTCGACACCCAGGGGTTTCCCACCGTTGCGGGCGGTATTCGCATCGGGCCGAAAGGCGCGTCGCTCAGCCACTATATCTTCCGCGTGCCGCGCCGCGTTGGTGACGTGTGGAAGCAGTGCATCGTTGAGGGCAAGGTGCAGGAGATGCAGCAGCGCGCGCTGCTGCAGCAGGCACTGAGTCAATGCAATGAAGCGCGCAGCGATGTGCTGATCAGCATGGCCTACCAGATGGGCGTCGACGGTCTGGCGCTGTTTCGCGGCATGCTCACCGCGGTGACGCAACGCGATTTCGACGCGGCGGCGAACGCCATGCTCGACAGCCTGTGGGCGCGGCAAACTGCGGGGCGCGCCCGGCGTCATGCCGAAGTGATGCGCACGGGCACCTACGACATCTACAGGGGGCTGTTATGAACATGCGCTGGCTGTTGTTCGTTATCGCCGTGCTGGCGGCCATCATCCTGCTGCTGTTGCTGCAGCGCTTCACCACGCTGGAGTTTGTTAAACACGCGCGCCTGCTGTTTAAAACCTGGTCGGTGTGGCTGGCGTCGCTGGGTTCGATGCTCAGCGCCTGGGTGCAGTCGTTTCCCTCGTCAGCGCTGGATGCATGGAACGCGCTGCCGGCGGATATCAAAGAGATCCTGCCGCACAACTATCTCGGCCTGATCGGTGCCTTCATGGTGGCGATGGGCGTACTGGCGCAGTTCGTGCGTCAGAAGAACCTGGTGGAGCAGAGAAAAACGCTGGAGGACAAACCATGAGCTTTCTTCTTTCTCAGCTTGCCGGCAGCTGGCACTGGCTGGCAGCAATTGGCGGCGTGATTGCCGCGCTGATTGCCAGCTACGCCGGCGGTAAAAAAATCGGCAAGGTGCAGCAGCAGGCGAAAGCTGATGTTGCGCAGGCCGAAAAGACCGCCGCGCAGGCGGTTGAAGTTAATCACCAGCAGCAACAGCTGCGTGAGGAGGCCAGACGTGTGGAAACCCGCAACGGTAATCTTGATGACGCTGCTGCTCGCGACAAGCTGCAGCAGTCGAAATATCACCAGCCCTGAGGCGCCCGTCGTGATCGACTCCGCCTGTTCACTCTTTTCCCCGATTTATACCCACGGCAATGACGCCGAACGCATGGACATTCGCACCGTGCGCGCCATCAACAACCACAACGATCTCTGGGACCAGCACTGCCGCCCGGCGGCGCACTGACGCTGTTCTCTCGCTTTGTTTTGCAAACCTGAAATGCCGAGGAGGCTAAGATGATCGAAGTTAACTCTTTTGCTGAACTGCGTACCACTGTGCCGGCCAAAAACGGCGATCTGGCGTTCCTGCGCCGCTATAACCCGGACTCCACCTTCCGTGGCGGCGGTGATTTCACCGGCTTTATCGGCACCACTACGGCCGCCGATGACGGCGGTACGCTGGCGGTCGGCAATGGCTTTTACTGGAAACGCGTGATCAACGATCCGGCCGACGTCAACGTCTACCACTTCGGCGCGAAAGGGGACGGTTACGCTAACGATACCGACGCCTTTAACCGCATGCTGGCGTGGACGCAGGGCTACAGCGGTAATATCCGTGACCTGCCTGTGCGTTTCCCGGGCGGTAAATTCCTGATTAACCCGATCGACATCAGCGCTACCGAGATCGCCTTTTTTGGTCTGCAGGGGGATGACGTGGAGCTGGGTTCGCTGCCGCGCACCACCATCATCTCCGACAAAAGTGCCAACACGGTGTTCAAAGTGAAGGCACGGCGGACCGCGATCAAAGGCATCACCTGGCACGGTCAGGCATCGGCCGACGTCACCACCAACAAAGGTACCATTACCGCCGAGATGTGTACCAACGTGCAGCCGTTCTTCGAAAACACCTGCATCGAAGGCACCACGTTAAATATTTACTGTTTCCGCGCGCAAAACAGCGGCGGCACGGTGATTAAAGCGCTGGATACGCTCGACAGTAAATTTGACCAGATCTACACGCTGTGGACCTATGGCCGGGTGTTTGACATTGGCTGGTCGAACTCGCCAAACGGCAAGTGGGACCACTCAACGGCTATCGAGATCTGCAACTGTAACTTCCAGACTGGCTATGGCGACGCCACGCTGTACATGCCGCGCGTGACGCAGGGCATCATGCGTAACGTGTGGATTGAGCACACGCGTAATCCGGGCGATCTGTCGGACGGTGCCTGGAGCATTGATACGCTGAACATTGAGGATTGCGGCACGCCGTTCAATCTCAATAATGCGCGCGTCATCATGCGTCAGATTGGCCTGCAGTCCGGAGCAAAGATCTCGAACGATATGGCCGGCACGCGCTGGCTGTCGACTTTTGACTATGGCTATCGTCGCGAAGAGCATCACGGCACGCTGATCACCGGCTCATTCCGCGCGGGCTACTACAGCGGCCACAAAGTCACCAACAATACCGACACCGATAACTGGTATCGCCTCGGCCAGTTGTTCTTCCCGACGGCGAATCAGCAGTGGGTGATGGAGCTGATTGGTAAAGCCGACGCCACCCAGCCAACCGGAACGGCCGCCTCGCCGGTCAATCTGGCGGGCACCGGGAAAACGTGGATTAACCTGCAGCGGCTGGAAACGGTATGGGCGGATGCCTGCCATATGGGACAGCCGGCGGTGCTGGATATTCGCTACAGCCGCGTCGGCACCACCTATGCCGTGGTGTGGGTGAAGCTGCGCGCCAACAGCGGCGACACGCTGATTAACCTGAAGACCACCGGTCCGACGCGTTTTGAAGCTGGCTCCTGCTCGCTGTTCCAGCCTGACTTCTCGGTGGTGACGGATACCACCAAAATGGGCACCCTTAAACCGGCGGCGCGCTTTGGCCTGCACAATGGCGTCGCGGGTATTGGGGCTAACGAGAAAGGCGTGCTTACCGTCGCGACGGCAGCAGGTACGCCGACCAATAAAACCACGCCGACGGGCTTTGTGCTGGTCAATATCAACGGTGTCGATCGTAAGCTTCCTTATTACGATTGAGGCCAGCACCTTTTGGCGAGGCTGCAGCCTCGCCTTTTTTTGAGCCTGGCGCGAGAGGGCGCTGTTCGCGGCGGTTTTTCCGCGTCAAAATCGTAAGGTCAGCCCGGCTGATGCTGAAAAACGCAGCACTTAACCGGCGCCATCTTGACTCATCCCCCCGATTTTTCTATGTTTACTCCCCGTAGTTCCCGCCCCAATGCCGGTATAGCTCAGTTGGTAGAGCAGCGCATTCGTAATGCGAAGGTCGCAGGTTCGACTCCTGTTTCCGGCACCAGTTAAATCAATCCCTTATCTAATATTGTTACTGTCCCGATTCAGCCTGTGTGACAGATTTGAGACCGAAGCATCCATAAGCTTGTCGATTTTTTTGCGTGCGCAGAAAGGCGATGGGCGTTGGATGTGCGTACCCGCTATCTATACAGTATGGTAAAGTGACCGCG
>NZ_JASEWO010000442.1:0-433 GCF_030024295.1 Pantoea sp. Pa-EAmG | reverse complement strand
GCGGATGCAGCGGTATCGCCCATCGCACCTTCACCCGAATATGCACGACCTAAACCAATTGCTGAGAATTCATTAAGTTGAAAGCCTGCGGCGTAAACATGGGAAGAGACGAGCGCCACTGCAGCTGCCACAGCTGACTTTGCAAACAGGTTCTTATGGTTCATGACCACAACCTCATCTAGATTTATTATTAAACGTTGTTACGTCGCGTAACAAAGGACGGCGGATTGTAGGGACTGACGACAAAGACACATATCAGACCAGTGCGACGAGTATAGGTCCGACCTGTGTATTTGTTGCAATAATGTTTTTTAAATATTTCCGATTTGATCGATAAAATCAGATCTGCTTAACAAAATCTTGTCGATGCCCATCTAGCATAGCGGTCAAATTTGTTTTGGATCAATTTTTAGTGTGATATTCGTCACTTAGC
>NZ_JASEWO010000441.1:0-433 GCF_030024295.1 Pantoea sp. Pa-EAmG | reverse complement strand
TGGAGGTTAAACGATGTGTCATAAACTTCTGTACTGCCTGTAGCTGATGTTGCGGTGGAAGTTGAGTTCGTGTTGTCCTCTGGATGCGCGTAAACAAGGGCTTAACTGATGGAATCAGTGCGTTATGCGGGCCTAATCGTTAAAGCGCAGGTGATTTAAACTACTTTTCTTCTGTTCGCAGAGGGATAAATCGACAACGGCGCAAATTAAAACGTTTATAGCGAAGAAAGGCAATACGGGATCGGAAAACCAGAAGGATATAGCAACAAAGTAACACAAAGCAGTGAATCAGCGGGAGATAGGCGTAAAACACCTCAGATGATTTGCTTAAAGTTTCCGCATCGCGGGAGATCTCCTTGCAAAAATCGGCTTATGGATGCACAAAAGGCGCGATTTACGCGCCTGTTTGCACAAGTTTACAGCATCACCACAC
>NZ_JASEWO010000440.1:0-435 GCF_030024295.1 Pantoea sp. Pa-EAmG | reverse complement strand
GCGTGAGCACAACCTTGGCAAAATCGTCACCGGTCGTCAGCCGCAGCGGCGCTGGCGGCGCGACAGTTTTGCTCAGCGTTTGGGCCAGCTTGGCCCGGATCTCGATCTGCTGGTGGTGGCATTGGATGAGCCGGTGCGCGATGCGCCGCACCCGCTGACCGGCCAGCGCGTCAGCAGTGAAAAGTGGCGGCTACATCTGCGCGGTTGCCTGATGGCGATTGCGCTGTGCATGCTGGTCACCATTGTCGGCCGCTGGTTGCTGGTGGAGTTCGATCCGGCCAACGGCGTGATGATCTATTTGCTGGCGGTGGTGCTAGTGGCGCTGCGTTACGGGCGCTGGCCGTCGGTGTTCGCCACGGTGATCAATATCCTCGCCTTTGACCTGTTCTTCGTCGCCCCGACCGGCACGGTGGCAGTGTCGGATTTGCAGTATCT
>NZ_JASEWO010000041.1:0-29881 GCF_030024295.1 Pantoea sp. Pa-EAmG | reverse complement strand
GGATCAAGGCATGTTTAACCGGTTGAAAAAATCAGTGCTGGCGGCCCTTATTCCTGCGCTGCTGCTCACGCCTGCGGTCGGTGTCCGCGCCGATCTGAGCGACAATTTGCCCGACATGGGCACCACGGCAGGCTCCACGCTCTCCATTAATCAGGAGCTGCAGATTGGCGACTTCTACGTGCGCCAGCTGCGCGCCAGCGCGCCACTGATCAACGATCCGCTGCTCAATCAGTACATCAATGAACTCGGCCAGCGGCTGGTGGCACACGCCCACTCGGTGCGCACGCCGTTTCACTTTTTCCTGATTCAGAATGACGAGCTCAACGCCTTCGCCTTCTTTGGCGGCAATGTGGTGCTGCACTCGTCGCTGTTCCGCTATACCGATAACGAAAGCCAGCTGGCGTCGGTGATGGCGCACGAAATTTCGCACGTGACGCAGCGTCATCTGGCGCGCGCCATGGAAGAGCAGAAGCGCAGCGCCCCGCTCACCTGGGTCGGCGCGCTGGGTTCGATTCTGCTGGCGCTGGCCAGCCCGCAGGCCGGGATGGCGGCACTGACCGGTACGCTGGCCGGTACGCAGCAGGGCATCATCAGTTTCACCCAGGGCAACGAGCAGGAAGCAGATCGCATCGGCATTCAGGTGCTGCAGCGCGCCGGTTTCGATCCGCAGGCGATGCCCGCGTTTCTGCAAAAGCTGGCCGATCAAAGCCGCTTCTCGTCAAAACCACCGGAAATTCTGCTGACGCACCCGCTGCCCGATAGCCGCCTGGCCGACGCGCGTAACCGCGCCAACCAGATGCGCCCGGTGGTGGTGCAGTCGTCGCAGGATTTCTATATGGCGAAGGTGCGCGCGCTGGGTATGTACGCCACCGGCCGCAATCAGTTGACTGACGATTTGCTGAATGAGTACGCCAAAGGCAACACGCGGGAACAGCAGGCGGCGCAGTACGGCAAAGCGGTGCAGTTCCTGCAGGCGAAAGATTTTGCCAACGCGAAAAAGATCATCGCGCCGCTGCTGGCGAAGCAGCCGGATAACCTATGGTTCCTTGATATCATGACCGATATCGACATCGGTCTGAACCAGCCGCAGCAGGCCATCAGTATGCTGAACGCCGCCCGCGGCAGCCAGACCAGCCCGGTGCTGCAGCTTAATCTGGCGAACGCCTACGTCGAGGCGAAGCAGCCGGCCAACGCCAGCCGCATCCTTAACCGCTACACCTTTGCGCACCCTGACGATCTCAACGCATGGGATTTACTGGCGCAGGCTTCAGCCGCGCAGGGGCTGCGCGATGAGGAGCTTTCGGCACGGGCTGAAAGTCTGGCGCTGAACGGCCAGCTCGATCAGGCCATCACCACTCTGAGTAGCGCCAGCGCCCAGGTACCGCTCGGCAGCCTGAAGCAGGCGCGTTACGATGCGCGTATCGACCAGTTCCGCGAGTTACAGCGGCGTTTTAAGCAGTATGCAAAAGGGTAAATAGCCGGTTACGCGGGTGGATGGCTGGCAGGATTTCGGTGCGCATCAATGCGCACCCTACGGTCGACAGATAAACCATTTCATCGATTTGCAGGGTGCATATTCATGCGCACCAACAGTTATTCGTAGGGTGGCATTCTTGCGCACCAGCATTTATTCGTAGGGTGCGCATTCATGCGCACCTGGCAACAATGGATTACGCAGGATAAAAAAACATGGTCCGTATTTATCACAATCCGCGCTGCAGCAAGAGCCGCGAAACCCTCGCGCTACTGCAGCAACAGGGCATTGAACCGCAGGTGGTGCTGTATCTCGATACGCCGCCGGACATCGATACGCTGAAAACGCTGCTGCAACAGCTGGGCATGCACAGCGCGCGCGAGCTGATGCGTCGTGGCGAGGAAATCTATAAAACGCTGGGGTTGGCCAGTAACGATCTCAGCGAACAACAGCTGTTACAGGCGATGGTGGAGCATCCAAAACTGATCGAGCGGCCGATTGTGATTCAGGGCGACCGCGCACGCATTGGTCGTCCGCCAGAAGCGGTGCTGGAGATACTCTAAAGCCCCAGCGCCTCTTTCACGAAGGGAATGGTCAGCTTGCGCTGTGCGCTGATCGAGGCGCGATCGAGACGATCAAGCGTGTCAAACAGCGTGCGCATTTCGCGGTCGAGGCGTTTCAGCAGGAAACGCCCAACATCTTCCGGCAACTCAAAGCCGCGCAGGCCGGCACGCAGCTGCATCGCCTGCAGTTTGTCCTCGTCGGACAGCGGCTGTAAGCGGTAAATTTGTCCCCAGTCGAGACGTGACGCCAGATCCGGCAGGCCCAGATTGAGCTGACGCGGAGGGCGATCGCCGGTGATCAGCAGGCGGGTTTTGCCGGTTTCCAGAATGCGGTTGTAGAGATCGAAGATCGCCATCTCCCACTCGGCTTCGCCGGCGATGCACTCAATATTATCAATGCACACCAGCGCCAGATTCTCCATGCCTTCCAGCACTTCCGGCACGAACCAGGTGCGCTTATCGAGCGGCACGTAACCCACCGCTTCGCCGCGCGCGGACATTTCGGCGCAGGCTGCGTGCAGCAAATGGCTGCGGCCGCCGCCTTCGCGCGACCAGAAGTAGAGATAGCTGCCGTGCTGTTGCGCCAGCGCGCCCTGCAGCGCCGCCAGCAGTGACGGATTTTCCCCCGGCCAGAAACTGGCAAAGGTTTCATCATCGGGTAGATAGAGTGGCAGTGAAAGCTGTGCCGGCGTGTTCAGAAGTACCTCAACGGATGAGCGGGCAGAAAACCGGGCAAGTTTATCACGATCCGCCGCAGAGATGAACCGGGCTTCCCTGCCCGCAGGATCCTTTAAAGCTCGCGTTTTTCTTCCGCGTCCAGCACCACTTCTTCCGGATGTAACAGACTGATTACCCGGAAAATCAGCGCCAGGCCAACGCCGACGATGGTGGCCAGCGCCATGCCCTTCAGCTCGGCGGCGCCCACGTGCACCTTCGCGCCACTGACGCCAATGATCAGGATCACCGAGGTAAGGATCAGATTCTGCGCTTTGTTGTAGTCAACTTTGGATTCAATCAGCACGCGAATACCTGAAGCGCCAATCACGCCATACAGCAGCAGCGACACCCCGCCCATCACCGGTACCGGGATCGCCTGAATCGCGGCCGCCAGTTTACCGACGCAGGAGAGCAGAATGGCGAAGATCGCCGCACCGCCGATCACCCAGGTGCTATAAACGCGGGTGATCGCCATGACGCCAATGTTTTCACCATAGGTGGTATTCGGCGTGGAACCAAAGAAGCCGGAGATCATGGTCGACAGGCCGTTGGCGAACATCGAGCGATGCAGACCCGGATCGCGAATCAGGTCCTTCTTCACGATGTTGGCGGTCACCACTAAATGGCCCACGTGCTCGGCAATCACCACCAGCGCTGCGGGCAGGATGGTCAGCATCGCGGCCCACTCAAAGCGCGGCGTGTAGAAGGTCGGCAGCGCAAACCATGGCGCGTTTTCCACTGCGCTCCAGTCAACGATACCCATGGCCGACGACAGCGCGTAACCAACCAGCACGCCAATCAGGATTGGGATAATGGCGAAGAAACCACGGAATAGCACCGAGCCAAACACCGTCACCGCCAGCGTCACCAGCGAAATAATGATGGTTTTACTGTCCGCTGTGGTGCCGTCAGCGGGCAGCAGCCCGGCCATATTCGCCGCTACGCCAGCCAGTTCGAGACCGATAACCGCCACGATGGCACCCATCGCCGCCGGTGGGAACATGACATCGAGCCAGCCGGTGCCGGCCTTCTTCACAATCAGCGCCACAATGCAGAACAGCGCGCCGCACAGGATAAAGCCGCCGAGCGCCACTTCATAACCGAGCGGCAGCAGCAGCAACACCGGCGAGATAAAGGCAAAGCTGGAGCCAAGATAGGCAGGAATTTTGCCTTTACAGATAAACAGATACAGCAGCGTGCCGACGCCGTTGAACAACAGCACGGTAGCCGGGTTGATGTGGAACAGAATCGGCACCAGCACGGTGGCGCCGAACATGGCGAACAGGTGCTGCAGGCTGAGCGGAATGGTTTGCAACAGTGGCGGGCGTTCGCTAACGCCTATGGCTCTGCGAGTCATCATTTATCCCCTATACGTTTATTTTTATGCTCGTTCGTCAACACCGCACCTTATCGTAGTGGCGCAATTCATTGCGCCTTGTCCGGACGGGCGCCATAGCTTGCCCGGCATCAGCGCGATAAATCGCGCCGCTACAAAATGTGCATCCTGTCGATACGGTGTCTGACTGAACGGTATTTTTGCCAAAAAAAAGCCGACTCTCTGGCCGGCTGGTTTATTTATTTGGTTCCGAAAATCTTGTCGCCGGCATCGCCGAGGCCCGGGATAATGTACCCCTTCTCGTTCAGGCCCTGATCGATTGACGCGGTGTACAGCTCAACGTCCGGATGCGCTTTCTCCAGCGCGGCAATGCCTTCCGGCGCGGCCACCAGCACCAGCACTTTAATGCTGTTGCAGCCGGCTTTCTTCAGCAGATCGATGGTGGCAATCATCGAGCCGCCGGTCGCCAGCATCGGGTCAACCACCAGCGCCATACGCTCTTCGATGTTTGACACCAGCTTCTGGAAATAAGGCACCGGCTCCAGCGTCTCTTCGTCACGGTAAACGCCCACCACGCTGATGCGCGCGCTCGGTACGTGTTCCAGCACACCTTCCATCATGCCAAGGCCAGCACGCAGAATCGGGACGACGGTAATTTTTTTGCCTTTGATTTGATCGACGTCGACCGGACCGTTCCAGCCTTCAATGGTCACGCGCTCGGTTTCGAGATCGGCGGTGGCTTCATAGGTCAGTAAGCTGCCCACTTCCGAGGCCAGCTCGCGGAAGCGCTTGGTGCTGATATCATGCTCACGCATCAGGCCCAGTTTATGTTTGACCAGCGGGTGTTTGACTTCCACGATCTTCATGATTGTTCTCCCGGAATTGAGTTGAGCTAAAAAAAAATCGCCGGATTATACCGCCTTTTTGTCGCTGCGCCACTTGTCATTGGTCAATGGCTTAGCGCAATTTGCTCGATCATAAGAATTAGCGAAAAATCAGCGCCGCGCAAAGCGGCGAGAGATGGGACTCGCAAACGTTTGCCTGCACTGGTAGAATTAGCGCGCTTAATTTTTGCCACCAACCGCAATTCGCGTGGGGACTCCGCAGTGACCGACAAAACCTCTCTCAGCTACAAAGACGCCGGTGTTGATATCGATGCTGGTAACGATCTGGTTGACCGTATTAAAGGCGTAGTAAAGAAAACCCGCCGCCCGGAAGTGATGGGTGGACTGGGTGGCTTTGGCGCGCTGTGTGCGCTGCCGCAGAAATACCGCGAGCCGGTGCTGGTCTCCGGAACTGATGGCGTCGGCACCAAGCTGCGTCTGGCGATGGATCTCAAACGCCACGACAGCATCGGCATCGATCTGGTCGCGATGTGCGTGAACGATCTGGTGGTACAGGGCGCGGAGCCGCTGTTCTTCCTCGACTATTACGCCACCGGTAAGCTGGATGTGGATACCGCTTCCGCGGTGATCACCGGTATCGCCGAAGGCTGTCTGCAGTCGGGCTGTGCGCTGGTCGGCGGTGAAACCGCTGAGATGCCGGGCATGTATCACGGCGAAGATTACGACGTGGCCGGTTTCTGCGTCGGCGTGGTGGAAAAGTCCGAGATCATCGACGGCAGCAAAGTGCAGGATGGCGACGTGCTGATCGCGCTGGGCTCAAGCGGTCCGCACTCTAACGGCTACTCGCTGGTGCGTAAAATTCTTGAAGTCAGCCAGACCGATCCCACCACTAAACAGCTGGAAGGCAAACCGCTGGCCGATCACCTGCTGGCGCCGACCCGCATCTACGTGAAAAATATCCTCAGCCTGATTGAGCAGGTGGACGTGCATGCCATTGCTCACCTGACCGGCGGCGGCTTCTGGGAAAACATTCCGCGCGTACTGCCGGATAACACCCAGGCGGTGATTGACGAGAAAAGCTGGCAGTGGCCGGCGGTATTCAGCTGGCTGCAGCAGGCCGGTAACGTCAGCCGTCACGAGATGTACCGCACCTTTAACTGCGGCGTGGGCATGGTGATTGCGCTGAGCCCGGCCGATGCCGACAAAGCGGTACAGCTGATGACCGCGGCTGGCGAGCAGGCGTGGAAAATTGGCGTGATTAACGCGTCTGATGCCGAAGAGCGTGTGGTTATTAACCCATGAAGAAACTGGTTGTACTGATCTCCGGTAACGGCAGCAATCTTCAGTCCATCCTCGACGCCTGCGAGAGCGGGCGTATCAACGGCAGCGTGGCTGCCGTTTTCAGTAATAAAGCCTCGGCCTATGGTCTGACGCGTGCGCAGCAGGCCAGCGTGCCTGCTCACGCGCTGTCCGCGCAGGATTTCCCCGATCGCGACGCCTTTGACCGCCAGCTGATGCAGCAGATCGACGCTTATGCGCCGGATCTGGTGGTGCTGGCCGGTTTTATGCGCATTCTGAGCCCGGCGTTTGTCGCGCACTATCACGATCGTCTGCTGAATATTCATCCGTCGCTGCTGCCGAAATATCCCGGTTTGCATACGCATCGCCAGGCGCTGGCGAACGGGGACGCGGAACACGGGACGTCGGTGCATTTTGTGACTGACGAGCTGGACGGTGGACCGATCATTCTGCAGGCGCGCGTGCCGGTATTTGCTGACGATGACGAAGCTGAGATCAGCGCCCGCGTGCAGCATCAGGAGCACGCGATTTATCCGCTGGTGATCAGCTGGTTTGTCGAAGGACGCTTGCAGATGCGCGCGGGCAAAGCGTGGTTAGATGGTGAACCGTTGCCGCCGGAAGGTTATGCGCACGATTGATTGACCTTGGCGCCGTGCGCTTGCAGGAATTGCGCAATAAATTGCGCCGCTACGGGGCTGTGCCGGGTTTTATTACTGCCTGATTTATTGCACATTTCGTAGCGGCGCGATTCTGCGCGCTAACCTAACAATACTTACCCAAACCGGCCGGTAATATAATCCTCGGTACGCCGCGCCTGCGGTGCGGTGAAAATCCGGTCGGTTTCATCAAACTCCACCAGCTGCCCGTTATGCATAAACGCGGTGTAATCGGATACGCGCGCTGCCTGCTGCATGTTGTGCGTCACCAGCACCAGCGTGAAATGCTGCTTCAGCGTGGTCATCAACTCTTCAATCACCAGCGTCGAGATCGGATCCAGCGCCGAGGTGGGTTCATCCAGCAGCAGCACTTCCGGCTCGATGGCGATGGCGCGCGCAATCACCAGACGCTGCTGCTGACCGCTCGACAGCGTCAGCGCATTCTGCCCCAGCTGATCTTTCACTTCGCCCCACAGCGCCGCCGCCCGCAGCGCGCGCTCGCAGGCCTCATTCAGCACGCGACGATCGCGCACGCCCTGCAAACGCAGACCGTAAACCACATTCTCATAGATCGACTTGGGGAACGGATTGGGGCGCTGGAACACCATGCCGATGCGCCGCCGCAGCGCCGGCAGATCCTGGTTCGCCTGCATCACCGCGTGGCTATCGAGCAGAATCTCACCTTCGATGCGGCAGCCATCAATGACGTCGTTCATGCGATTGAAGCAGCGCAGTAGCGTCGATTTACCGCAGCCGGAGGGCCCAATCAGCGCCGTGATGCGATGCTTCGGGATCTGCAAATCAATGTTATTCAGCGCCTGGCGTTCGCCGTACCACAGCGACAGCTGATTAACGGTAAGCGCAATAGCGTAATCGGGCGTCATGTGTAAACCTTATTAGTGCGTCATAAGCCGGTAGCGCTCGCGCAGCCGATGGCGCAGCGCCATCGCCAGCAGGTTAAGCGACAGAATGATCGCCACCAGCAGCAGTGCCGTGGCATACACCAGCGGTCGGTCGGCGTCAATGTTCGGGCTCTGGAAGGCCAGATCGTAAATCTGAAAACCGAGATGCATAAATTTACGGTCAAGATGCAGGTAAGGAAACACCGCATCGACCGGCAGCTCAGGCACCATTTTGACCACGCCCACCAGCATCAGCGGTGCGGTTTCGCCGGCGGCGCGCGCCACCGCCAGAATCAGGCCGGTGAGCATTGCCGGTACCGCCAGCGGCAGCACCACGCGCCACAGGGTTTCCGCCTGGGTTGCGCCCAGCGCCAGCGAGCCCTGACGCAGATTGTCCGGAATACGCGACAGCCCCTCTTCGGTGGCGACAATCACTACCGGCAGCGTCAGCAGCGCCAGCGTCAGCGCCGCCCACAGCAGGCCAGGCGTGCCGAAGGTAGGATTGGGCAGCGAGCGGGAGAAGAACAGCTGATCGAGGGTGCCGCCAATCAGCCAGACAAAAAAGCCGAGGCCAAACACGCCATACACAATCGACGGCACGCCAGCCAGATTCACCACCGCAATGCGCACCAGCCGGGTGAGCGCGTTGCGCCCGGCGTATTCGTGCAGCCAGACGGCGGCCACCACGCCCAGCGGCATGACAATCACTGACATCAGCAGCACCATCAAAACAGTGCCGAAAATCGCCGGCAGCGCGCCATTTTCACTGCCGCCCGAGGTGGGCGAGTCACTGACAAACTGCCAGATCTGACTGAGGAAATGCCCGATTTTCTGCCCGAGGCTCAGGCTGTTTGGATACCAGGCGGCCACCACCTGCGCCAGCGGAATCAGATGATCGTCGCCCTGCACGTCGCGCAGTACCAGCGTATCGCGCTGGCTTTCATGCTGCAGATGCGCCAGCTGCTGCGCCAGCGCGCCGAAGCGTTTATGCAGCGCCGCGCTGTTGGCATCCAGTTCTGACTGATCCTGCAGGCTGAAGTGACCACCGCGCCGCTGCTCATCGGCCTGCTGTTGCAGACTCTCCAGCTGCGCGTTAAGGCGCGCCATTTCGATACGCCGGATGTTGCTCGCCTGGCGCAGCTGCTCATGCACCTGCTTCAGCCGCTGCTGCAGCAGTGCATCGCGGTCGCGCGCGGTCAGCACCTCGTTGTCCTCACGCAGCTCCACCAGCCAGCCGTAGGCATTGCCGCCACTGCGTCGCTGTAGCACCAGCACTTCTGCCGGGCGTCGGGTTTGCGCTTCGCCCTGACTGACGATGACGCGGAAATCCGGCGCGGCAAAATCGCGGTTGCCGGTTTTCACTACATAGCGCCAGCGATCGCCCTGCTGCTGGCGATCCAGCGTTTCACCCAGCACCATCAGCGGTGCCCCCTGCGGCGGCTGGAACTGATACTGATCGACCGGCTGCGGCCAGAACGCCCTGACGCCCTGCCAGCCCAGCAGGCCGATTAATAAGGTAAATGCCAGCAGGCAGACGGAAACCGCACCGGCAGTCAGCCAGCGCCAGCGATCGTTTTGACGCAGCGCGCTCATGCCTGCCCCTCATGCTGACTGTAGCGCTGGCGCAGCCGCTGACGAATCAGTTCCGCCACGGTGTTGATCGCCAGCGTGAATATCAGCAGCAGCAACGCACTGAGAAACAGGATGCGATAATGGGCGCTGCCCGCCGCGGCTTCCGGCATTTCAATGGCGATATTGGCCGACAGCGCGCGCAGCCCGGCAAACAGGCCGCCTTCGCTCACCGGGGTGTTGCCGGTGGCCATCAGCACAATCATGGTTTCGCCCACCGCACGACCAAAGCCGATCATCAGCGCGGCAAAAATGCCTGCCGACGCGCCCGGCAGCACAACGCGCGTCAGGGTTTGCCACGGTGTCGCACCCAGCGCCAGCGAGCCCTGCCCCAGCGCCACCGGCACGCTAAACAGCGCATCTTCCGCCAGGGTGAAGATTAGCGGCACCAGCGCAAAGCCCATCGCCAGCGCCGCCACCAGCAGGTTACGCTGCTCATAGTGCGCCAGCTGTTCGCCCATCTGCTGCCACCACAGTGTCGGCAGCCACAGCGTCAGTAACGTCACCAGTAACAGCAGCGGCATCAGCAGCAGCACTTCAAAACCGGGCCGCCGCCAGCGCGCAGGCAAACGCGGACTGAACACGCCGCACACCAGCAGCGTGGCGGCCAGCACCAGCGGCAGCAGCATCACGCCAGGCAGCGCGCGGCTGATGTGCGGCGCCAGCCACACGCCAGCGATCAGGCCAATCACCACGCTCGGCAGCGCGCCCATCATTTCAATGCCCGGCTTGACCCAGCGGCGCAGGCCCGGCGACATAAACCATGCGGTATACATCGCCGCCGCCAGCGCCAGCGGCGTGGCAAACAGCAGCGCCAGCGACGCCGCTTTCAGCGTGCCGATCACCAGCGGCATCAGGCTGAATTTAGCCTGATAGCTGTCGCCAGCGGCGGTGGACTGCCATACCCAGTCCGGCTGCGGATAGTTTTCATACCAGATTTTCTGCCACAGATTGCGCCAGCTGAAATCGGGCCACGGATTATCCAGCGCGAACTGCTGCCACTGTCCGGCACGTTCGACGATCAGGCTATCGCCGTGCGGAGACAACGCCAGCGCGCTGATGTCCGCGGCCAGCTGGCGCGTGACAATCGGGCCCGCCTGCTTGCTGGCGAACAGGCGCACCACGCCCTGCGCGTCAAAGCTGGCAAAAACGCGCCGCTGCGCCTCAGGCACGATACCGAGCACACCCGCGCTGTGCGTGAAGGTGTGAATCTGCTGCAGCCGTGGCCCGTGGTCACCGGTGATGGCAAACCATTGCTGAATGCCACGCGCATCCTGAATCAGTAAGCTGCGCCCGCCCGCCAGCAGCTGCAGGCTGAGCGGTTGCTGAGTCAGCGTCTGGGTTTCCCGCAGCTGCGCGCCCTGCGGCGTAATCTGCCACACCCGCAACAGCCGTCCGGCACTGGTGTACAGCAGCGAGCCGTCCGGCGACAACCGCATCAGGTCGGCCTGCTCACCGGGCAATACAATCTGGTCGACGCGTTTCTGGCCGGCAAAGGTCAGCAGGCTGATACCGGCCGGCGTTTGTGCGGCGATGCGCCACTGATGATCGCCCGGCACTGCCAGCGCCATCTGGCTGACCGCGCCCTGCGGCAGATGCAGCGGCCGATCGCCCAGCGGGAAATACCATTCACCGTGCTGGCGGTGGATGAGCGGTTGCATCAGCAACAGATCGCCCTGCATATTGAGCAATACGCTGCTGCCGTCGCTGCTGGTCACCGCCGCCTGCGGCTGGCCGTTCAGCGCCAGCGCGTCGCCCGCTGGCTGACCGTCGAGCGGAATAAAGCGCGCTTCGTTGCGGCTGATGCGCCAGCCGAGCTGGCCTTCGCTGCCCAGCGCCAGCGCCGGGGCTTTGTCCCACAGCTGCTGACTGAGCGTCGGCTGCATGCCCGGCGCGCTGAACAGCGGCATCACCACCCAGATCAGCCAGAAGAACAGCAGCAGCATCAGCAGTAAAATTCCCACACCGCAGGCCGTGACGATGCGGCGCACGAACTGATCGATGGCGCGTCGACGACGGTCACTAAAGTGGACAGGAATACGATTTATGCTCATGCAGGCCAGAGTTACCCTTGAAGTTATGCCGCTATGTTGCCCGTAGCTGATTGATAAGACAACTGTTGAGGTTGGACAAGGCTGCCATACTCTCGCCATAATGGTGGAGGACACTGAGCGGAACCGCAATTTTGCGTTTATTCCGCCGGACATTCCGTCCAGCAACAGCATCACGGAGTCAGAATGGGTCAGGAAAAGCTGTATATAGAAAAAGAACTAAGCTGGTTAACCTTCAACGAACGCGTGCTGCAGGAAGCCGCTGATAAAAGCAATCCGCTCATTGAGCGCATGCGTTTTCTCGGCATCTATTCCAACAACCTGGAAGAGTTTTACAAAGTGCGCTTTGCCGATCTCAAGCGCCGCATTCTGATTGGCGAAGAACAGGGGACGCCCACCACCCTGCGCCATTTGCTGAAAAAGATTCAGTTGCGGGTACAGAAATCGGATCAGGAGTTCGATGCGCTGTATAACGATCTGCTGCTGGAGATGGCGCGCAACCAGATTTTCCTGATCAACGAGCGCCAGCTGTCACCCAATCAGCAGGAGTGGCTGCGCTACTACTTCAAGCATCAGCTGCGCCAGCACGTCACGCCCATTCTGATCAACCACGACACCGACCTGATTGAGTTCCTGAAAGACGACTACACCTATCTGGCGGTGGAGATTATCCGCGGCGAAGAAATCCGTTACGCCCTGCTGGAGATCCCGTCCGATAAAGTGCCGCGCTTTGTGAATCTGCCGGCAGAATCGCCGCGCCGTCGCAAGCCAATGATTCTGCTGGATAACATTCTGCGCTACTGCCTTGATGAGATTTTCAAAGGCTTCTTTGATTACGACGCGCTGAACGCCTACTCAATGAAAATGACGCGCGACGCCGAGTACGACCTGGTCACGGAGATGGAATCCAGCCTGCTGGAGCTGATGTCCTCCAGCCTGAAACAGCGCCTGACCGCTGAGCCGGTGCGCTTTGTCTATCAGCGCGATATGCCCGATGCGATGGTGGAAATGCTGCGCCATAAGCTGTCGATCTCCAGCTACGACTCGATTGTGCCGGGCGGCCGTTATCATAACTTCAAAGATTTCATCGGCTTCCCGAACGTGGGCAAAGCCAACCTGGAAAATCGCCCGCTGCCGCAGATTCGTCATATCGGTTTTGATGGCTTCCGCAACGGCTTTGATGCCATCCGCAACCGCGATGTGCTGCTTTACTATCCGTACCACACCTTTGAGCACGTGCTGGAGCTGCTGCGTCAGGCGTCATTCGACCCGAACGTGCTGGCCATCAAGATCAACATTTACCGCGTGGCCAAGAATTCGCGCATTATGGATGCGATGATCCACGCCGCCTACAACGGTAAAAAGGTCACGGTGGTGGTCGAGCTGCAGGCGCGCTTTGATGAAGAAGCCAACATTCGCTGGGCGAAGCGGCTGACCGAAGCGGGCGTGCACGTGATCTTCTCAGCGCCCGGCCTGAAGATTCACGCCAAGCTGTTCCTGATCTCCCGCCGCGAGGGCGAAGAAGTGGTGCGTTACGCCCACATCGGAACCGGCAATTTCAACGAAAAAACCGCGCGTATTTACACCGACTATTCGCTGCTGACCGCCGATGCGCGCATCACCAACGAAGTGCGACGCGTATTTAACTTTATCGAAAACCCGTATCGCCCGGTAACGTTCGAACACCTGATGGTGTCGCCGCAAAACTCGCGCGCCATGCTGTATCAGCTGATTGATAACGAGATTGCCAACGCGCAGCAGGGCAATCCTTCCGGCATTACGCTGAAAATCAACAACCTGGTGGACAATGGTCTGGTGGATCGGCTGTATGCCGCTTCATCGGCTGGCGTGAAGATCAACCTGCTGGTGCGCGGCATGTGCTCGCTAATCCCCGATTTGCCGGGCATCAGTGAAAATATTCGCATCACCAGTATCGTTGACCGCTACCTTGAGCACGACCGCGTCTATATTTTTGAAAGCGGCGGCGATAAAAAAGTATTCCTGTCGTCGGCGGACTGGATGACGCGCAACATCGATTATCGTATCGAAGTGGCGGTGTCGGTGCTCGATCCGCGCCTGAAACAGCGCATACTGGATATCATTGCCATTCTGTTAAGTGATACGGTAAAAGCCCGCATCGTAGACAAAGAATTGAGTAACCGTTATGTTCCGCGCGGCAATCGCAAGAAGGTGCGCTCGCAGCTGGCGATTTACGATTACATCAAGAAACTGGAACAACCCGAATAACGCCTATGCCAATCTCCCATAAAAGTACGCCGAAACCGCAGGAATTCGCCGCCATCGATCTCGGCTCGAACAGCTTCCACATGGTGATTGCCCGTGTGGTGGATGGCGCCATGCAGGTGCTGGGACGCCTGAAACAGCGCGTGCACCTCGCCGACGGGCTGGATGCGCAAAATCGCCTGAGCGAAGAGGCGATGGAGCGCGGGCTGAGCTGCCTGGCGCTATTTGCCGAGCGCCTGCAGGGGTTCAGTGCCGCCAACGTCACCATCGTCGGTACGCACACGCTGCGCATCGCGTCCAACGCGGAAGAGTTTCTGCAGCGCGCCGCGGAAGTCATCCCGTATCCGATCGAGGTGATCTCCGGCAATGAAGAGGCGCGCCTGATCTTTATGGGCGTTGAGCACACGCAGCCGGAGAAAGGCCGCAAGCTGGTGATTGATATCGGCGGCGGTTCAACCGAGCTGGTGATCGGCGAAGATTTTGAGCCGCAGCTGGTGGAAAGTCGCCGCATGGGCTGCGTCAGCTTCGCCAACCTCTACTTCCCGAAAGGCGAGATCAGCCAGGAGAATTTCCGCCGCGCCCGGCTGGCCGCCGCGCAAAAGCTGGAAACGCTGGCGTGGCAGTACCGTCTGCAGGGCTGGCAGTATGCGCTGGGCGCGTCCGGCAGTATCAAAGCGGCCTGCGAAGTGCTGCTGGCGATGGGCGAGAAAGAGAAGCGCGTGACGCCGGAAAACCTCGACATGCTGGTGAGCGAAGTGCTGAAGCACAAATCCTTTGCTGCCCTGAGCCTGCCGGGCCTGTCGGATGAGCGCAAGGCGGTGTTTGTGCCGGGGCTGGCGATTCTGTGTGGCGTGTTTGACGCGCTGGCCATTCGCGAGCTGCGCCTGTCGGATGGCGCGCTGCGTGAAGGCGTGCTGTATGAGATGGAGGGCCGCTTCCGTCATCAGGATATCCGCAGCCGTACCGCGCAGAGCCTGGCAAATCATTACGCCATCGACAGCGACCAGGCACGCCGCGTGCTGGAAACCACCGAACAGCTGTACAGCCAGTGGCTGGAGCAGAACCCGAAGCTGGCCAATCCCCAGCTGACGGCGCTGATGAAGTGGGCAGCGCTGCTGCATGAAGTCGGGCTGACCATCAACCACAGCGGTATGCAGCGCCATTCGGCCTACATCCTGCAGAACTCCAATATGCCGGGCTTTAATCAGGATCAACAGATGCTGCTGGCCACGCTGGTACGCTTCCACCGTAAAGCGGTGAAGCAGGATGAGATGCCGCGTTTCACCTTATTTAAAAAGAAACAGTTCCTGCCGATGATCTTCCTGCTGCGGCTCGGCACCCTGCTGAACAATCAGCGTCAGGCCACCACGCGCCCCGACACGCTGAAGCTGAGCACCGACGATGGTCACTGGACGCTGACCTTCCCGGCCGGTTTCCTCAGCCAGAACACGCTGGTTCAGCTGGATCTGGAGCGGGAGCAGGCTTACTGGAATGACGTCACCGGCTGGAAACTGATGCTGGAAGAGGAGTAACGCGGGCTTCAGGCCCGCAATAGCACTATGACAACACGCCCCGATAACTATTTTGCGGAGAAATACGGCCTGACGCCACCCCACTCCGAAGTGCTGGCAGCGCTGCCAAAACTGGCAGTGGGTAACGCGCTGGACCTCGGCTGCGGCCAGGGCCGCAACAGCCTGCTGCTTAATCAGCACGGTTTTACTGTTACCGCCTGGGACAACAATCCGCAGAGCCTGGAACGCCTTAACAGCATCATCGCGGAAGAGCAGCTGCAGCAGATACATACCGAACAGTGCGACCTGAATCAGGTGCGCTTCAACGGTGATTATCAGTTTGTGTTTTCTACCGTGGTGATGATGTTCCTGCAGCCGGCGACCATTCCGCAGCTGATCGCCGATATGCAGGCCAGCACGCGCAAGTACGGTTACAACCTGATTGTGGCGGCGATGAGCACCGACGATTATCCCAACACGCAAAACTTCCCGTTTACCTTTAAATCGGGCGAGCTGAGCCATTATTACCGTAACTGGCACATCGTGAAGTACAACGAAGAGGTCGGTGAACTGCATCGCCGCGATGAACACGGTCAGCGCATTAAGTATCGCTTCGCTACCCTGCTGGCGCAGAAAGCCAGCTACTGATGGCTGGCATCATGATGGTCCGGTCGCCATCAATGGCGTGATGCCGTTCGGTGACGAAAACGCAAGCCGTACCCTATCGTAGCGGCGCGATTCATCGCGCAATAAATTGCGCCGCTACGAAAAGTGCCTCGTTTTTGAACCAATTCAAAGGCTAACTCGCATGAGTTACATCATGCAGGTTCTGGTCGCCATCAATGGCGTAATGCCGTTCGGTGACGGAAACGCAAGCCGCACCCTATCGTAGCGGCGCGATTCATCGCGCAATAAATTGCGCCGCTACGAAAAGTGCCTCGTTTTTGAACCAATTCAAAGGCTAGGTCGTCATCAATGACACCCCTGCAGAGTCGATGACGCACGCTTCGCCCGTCGGCTGATATCGATCAAAGCAACCTTAACCTTTTCTGCTCATTTTTCACGCAGCGGTTGACCTCCCGGTCGGGTTGTGACTAAATGTTGCCACCGCCCAGCCGGGCTTTGACAGGAACCACCCCGCGTGAATAGCGCCATCTCTGCACGAAGACGTCCCAAAACCGGTACCATGACCCGCATCGTTTTGCTGATCAGTTTCTTTATTTTGGTTGGCCGTCTGATTTTCATTATTCCCGGTGCCATCGAGCATCATCAGCAAAAGAAAGCCGCACCTGAACCGGTCACACTGAGCACCAGCGAGACGCGCTAAGGAATTTGCGGGTCATCGTCGCTCTGCCATCACATTGTCCGCCGCGGCAATGCTGCTTGTTACGCCCACTTTACCCGCAACGCGCTACACTTTGACCTGACTTTACAGACACAAAGGACGCGTTATGTCTGCTTCGCACGCACAACAACTATCAGAAACCCGCCAGCGAATTCTGCACCTTCTGCTCAGCGAGCACGATTTAGTCGATGTGCTGCTGGATAAATCCGTCGACCTCAACGCCGCCGAACTGCGCAAAATTACCGGCTGGCGTCAGCAGCTGGAGCATGAACTGCCGCAGCTGCACGCGGCCGACCTGGCGGACATTCTCGAAGCGCTGCCGGAAGAGGAGCGTCTGGCGCTGTGGCGGCTGGTGCCCTACGAGCAGCGCGGTCGCGTGCTGGTGGAGGCCTCCGAAACCGTGTGGGCCAGCCTGACGGAAGAGATGACCGACCGCGAAATCCTGCGCGCCATCGAGCCGCTGGATATTGACGATCAGGTCTATCTGGCGCGTTATCTGCCGCGCGATCTCACCGGCCGCCTGCTCACCACGCTCGATCCCAGCCTGCGCGCCCGGCTGCTGGACGTGATTGAGCTGGATCGCGATCGCGTCGGCCAGGTGATGGACTTCAATATCCTGACCGTGCGCTCAGACGTGACGCTGGCGACGGTGCAACGCTTTCTGCGCAAGCGCAAAAGCATGCCGGACGGCACCGATAAAATCTTCATCACCGACGAACACAATCAGCTGCTGGGTGAACTGGCGCTGACCGATATCCTGCTCAACAAGCCTAAAACGCTGGTGGCTGAGGTGATGAACGCGCGCCCCACCACTTTCCAGCTGGATGACAAAGCGGAAGAGGCCGCCAGCGCCTTCGAACGCTATAACCTGATCTCTGCTGCGGTGACCGATGCCAAAGGCAAGCTGATTGGCCGTATCACCGTGGAAGATGTGATTGACCTGGTGAACGAAGAGAACGAAAGCAACATCCGTAAGATGGGCGGCATCAGCCAGGGCGAGGACGTGTTTGCACCGGTGCGCAAAGCGGTGAGAAAGCGCTGGACCTGGCTGGCCGTCAACCTGTGTACGGCGTTTATCGCCTCGCGCGTCATTGGCCTATTTGAGGACACCATTTCGCAGCTGGTGGCGCTGGCCACGCTGATGCCGATTGTCGCCGGCATTGGCGGTAACACCGGCAATCAGACCATCACCATGATCGTGCGCGCGCTGGCGCTGCATCAGGTTGAACCCGGCAACTTTTCGTTTCTGATTGCGCGCGAACTGGGCGTGGCGCTGCTTAACGGCCTGTTCTGGGGCGGCATCATGGGCGGCGTGACCTGGCTGATGTACGACAACCTGCAACTGGGCGGCGTGATGATGCTGGCGATGGTACTGAATCTGCTGCTGGCGGCGCTGATGGGCGTGCTGATTCCGCTGATTATGACCAAACTCAAACGCGACCCGGCGGTCGGCTCCAGCGTGCTGATCACCGCCATCACCGATACCGGCGGCTTCTTTATCTTCCTCGGTCTGGCCACGCTGTTTCTGCTGCACGGCCACTAAAGCGCAGCTACAATCAGCGTTGATCCCTAATCAGCTGGAGAGCAGTGATGTTTAACGTGGATGATTTTGTGCAGGCGAAAACCGGTGGTCCAAAAATGCAGGTGTTGCGCGTTGCGGGCGATACGCTGTGGTGCGCCCGCGTTGACGATCCGATCAAAAAAGAGATCGAGGTGAAGGCCGACAGCGTCAATCTCTATCATGAAGACGGGGATTTCGGCGTCTGTTAACGGCTGCGAGCCCGCGCCGCCCGCGAACCGATGCTGTCGCGGCGCGGCGCTGTCTCAGGGCTTATCCTTCTGTAAATTATCCTGCCCCACCCCGCCGATAAACGGCAGCCGCAGGCGCAGCGGGGTGAAATCCAGCCCCAGATTCAGTCCCAGCAGATTCACCTCCACGCCCTCTTCCGCTCCCAGCGTGACGCCCAGCACGCCGAGCAGCGACAGCTGCACGCCGCGCCCGGATGGCGGCAGGCCAAGCGGATGCAGCAGCGAACGGAAATCCTTACCGATGGCATTGGCGGGCAAATCAAGCTTCAGCGCCGGCACTTCACGGCCAATGTGAGCGAGGAAGGTGTTGCTGTTAGGGCCCGGCCACGCATGATAGGTGTTGGGCCACGGATAGGATTGAATCGCCGCTTCAATCTGCGGGATCATCGCCTGCGCAGCCGCACCGCGATGTGACACCAGCAAACGCGGACGCGCACCGTACCAGTAGCCGTCCGGCAGATTGCTGTTGCGCCGCACTTTATCGCCGCTGCCCCAGCTGATCACCTCATAACGGTTGTAGCGGGTTTCTCCGGCGCGCTTAAAGATAATCCACGGATGCACCGCCACCGCACCTTTCCAGCCGTAGGTCGGCGCGGCATACACCTGCACAATCGCCTCACTGGCGAAGCGCTGCGGATCCGGTGCCAGCCCGGCCGAATCACGGCGCGCCGTCGCCCAGCCACCGCGTTCGGTGGTGAACTCACCGCTGCGCGTCGCCTGCGCCAGGCTGGCCGCCAGCGACAGTAACACCACACAGAGAAAAGAGAGTAAAACAGCTTTAACAGGCAACATGCATGAACATCCCGGTGGTGAAAAAACGCTCCCGCCATGATGCGCCGAAACGGCAGCGTCTGTATTCACCAACTATGCGGTGGACAAAAAATGCGTTGCGGTGCCCGGTCAGCTGATTTTTCCTTAGTCAGGCAGGGCGATACCACTGATATCGGCGCATATCGCCAGCAACTGCTGCTGCAGCCGTGGATTGCGCGCCTGCGGATTGGCCGCCAGCGCCTGACGGTGATAAAAGTACTCTCCGCTGACCCGCGCCTCATCGGCGGTGGCTAACCACACCTGGGTACGATGCGCCTGATCAAGATCGTCGGGTGCCCCGGCACCGCCCATTTTGGTCGGCACCCAGCCTGGCTCCAGCGCATTGCTGTATATCTGCGGCCAGCGCCGGGCGATGGCTAACGCCAGTATGGCATCATGCAGTTTACTCTCAGCATAAGCCTGCGAAGCGTGCCAGCGCCGCCGCTGCCACAAAATATCATCCAGGTTAGCTTCGGCATGATGATGCATGCCGGAGCTGAGGTAAATCAGCCGCTGCGGCCGTTCAATCAGCGCCGTAAGAATATAGGGTGCCAGCGTGTTGATGGCGAACAGATGCGGCAGGCCATCTGCGGTTAACTGATAAGGCTCGCGATAGCCAACCGCCACGTTATGGATCACCGCATCAAATCTGCCGAGCGCATTAACCTGCTGCGCCACACTGCGGGCGCCGGCGATGGTTATCACGTCGCCGCTGACCACGGCTTCAGCCTGCGGTAGCGCCTCCTGCGCAGCGCGGGCACGCGCGGCGTTGCGTCCGTGCAGCACCACCTGATGGCCCTGCTCAACCAGTAGTTCAGCCGCCATCAGCCCGAGGCCGGTGGATGAACCGGAAATAAAAATACGTGACATGGAAAACTCCTTAAGCGTGAAGTGAAGCGGCGCGCGATGTCAGCGCCAGCAGCGCACCGAGCAGCGCACAGGCCGCACCAAACAGATAGACGGCGGCATAGCTGAAGTGGCTGGCGATGGCACCGGCAATCGGTCCGGAAATACCATAAGCGATGTCGAGAAAAGCAACGAAGGCGCCCATGGCGCTGCCGCGACTGGCCGGCGGCACGCGCTTCAGCGCTTCCACGCCGAGGGCGGGAAAGATCAGCGCACAGCCAAGACCGGTAATCAGCGCGCCGGTGAGCGCCAGGGTTTCGTCAGGCGCAAACCACAGCAGCATCTGCCCCAGCGCCTCCACCAGCAGTGAATAAGCCGCCACGCGGTAGCCACCAATGCGATCCGGCAGATGTCCCAGCACCAGGCGCACGGCGATAAAACCAATGCCAAACGCGGTCATCACCCAGCCGGCCAGCTGCCAGTGGCGCGCGGCGAAGTAGAGCGAGGCGAAGGCCGTCAGGCCGGCCAGTCCGACGCCCTGCAGCATCAGGCCACAGCCTTCACGCCAGATGCGGCCAATCACCCGATAGAACGGCAAACGTGTTCCCCCGACCGCGCGATAACCGCTGGCAGCCGTGGCGATGAGCGCCGCCAGCAGCGGAGCCGCGATGCAGGCCAGCATCGCCGCCGCTAAGCCGACGTGCTGATACAGCATCATACCGGCAGGGGCACCGAGCGACAGCGCGGCAAACATGGCGATACCGGTCCAGGACATCGACAGACCGGCACGCTGTGGCCCGACCGAGGCGATTGACCAGGCCACGCAGCCGGTGACGAACTGGCTTTCGCCCATACCCGCCGCCAGCCGTCCGGCAATCACCAGCGCCAGACTGACCGCCGGTGAAAAGCCCGGCAGCGCGGCCAGCCAGTAGAGCACGCCAGCCAGAGCACACACCGCCGCGCCCTGCAGCGCCGAGCGCTTACCGCCAACGCGATCGGTCAGTTGACCGGCGTAACCGCGCGTCAGCACGGTGGCAACAAACTGTATCCCGATCACCAGCCCGACCCACAGGTTGCTGAAACCGAGATGCTGATGGATAAACAGCGGGATTACCGGCAGCGGCAAGCCGACCGCCAGATAACCGCAAAACAGCGCGGCAATCACGCCGGTCGCTGGTCGCGACAAATGCGCAGCTTCAGCCTGCGCGCTTAATGCAGACATAACAGCCTCCATAAATGAACAGACAGCGCGGCAGGCCGCCGCGCTGCGGAAAATCAGGCAAACAAAGGATGGTGATAGCCGCTGGCATTCAGCAGATAGTCGCGCGAAGCGGTGATTTCCGCGTTCAGCTGTGCCACATCGACGTTGAGCAACTGACCATGACGTTTACGCAGTTCACCCGCTACCATCACGGTATCAACATCAGCGCGTTGCACCGCCTGCACCACCGTTGCCGTCACGCTGGTCAGCGGGAAAACGCCAATACCATCGGTGCGCAGCATAATGACGTCGGCCTGTTTACCTGGCGTCAGCGTGCCCGTTTGCTGCTCCAGCCCGGCCGCACGCGCGCCGTTAATCGTTGCCGACCGCAGTACGGCTTCCACGCTAATCGGTGCCGGTACGTCGCTTTCGCCCCGGAAGCGGCGATAGCGCATCGCTGAGCGCTGCTGGTTAAACAGCGCCTGCATTTCACCGAACAGATCGCTGCCGAAGGCGGTATCGAGATCGATACCGAGCGCCGGCGTCATTCCGCGATCGACCGCCTGCTGCCAGGCAAAGCTGTCGTCGTCGAAACCAAACAGCGCATCCGAACGCGGATTCACGGTAATGTTGACGCCCGCGTCCGCCAGCTGCTGCCAGGTGTGCGCCGGTACGCGCGTGCAGTGGTTGAAAATGTTGTGCGGACCCAGCAAGCCGGCTTCGGCAAACTCCGCCGGCAGTTGCGCCAGGTCACCAATAAACTCGGTGAGAATGCGCATATCCAGCTCGCGCGCTACGCGCCACCACGCCAGGTTGAGCTGACCAAACAGGCCAACCTGCACGCGACTGCCGGCGTGGTTCCAGCGGCTGGCGAGACGGGCCAGATCGCCCGGCAGATGATCGCTGGAAGCCTGCTTATCCATTGCTGCGCCAACCATGTGCAGCGCACGAATCCCGCTCTCCTGCAGCGCGTCGAGCGCCGCATCGGTATGCGCCGGACTGCGTGAACTGTGGCAGGCATCAATCACCGTGGTGATGCCGGCATCCAGGCATGCCAGCGCCGTCAGCCGGGTGCTGAGGTACATATCCAGCGGACGGTAATGCGCGCCGAGCGTTTCTGCCACCACATCGATATAGACAAACAGGTCGTCAACGTTGGGCATCAGGCGGCGCATCGCACCCAGCCACATATGGTGATGCGCATCCACCAGGCCTGGCATCACGATATGGCCGCGGGCATCAATCACCTGCGCATCGTCGGCGGAAAGATTTTCCCCCACGGCGGCGATACGATCGTCCTCAATCAGCACATCGCCACAGACGAGGTCGGGCACGCTGGCGTCCAGCGTCAGGATAGTGCCGCCTTTAAAAAGGGTGCGCCGTACAGTCATAACATTCTCCTCAAAAGGGATCAGGAATCCGGCGTTCAGTGCCGGTCGCGTTTCGGGGCACACAATAAGTTGCAGCGCATTTTTGATAAAGGTAGGCTCAGGCAAATGATCTTTGCTGAAAATCAAAGATGGAGAACAGGATGAGTTTTGATGGCCGACTATTATCCGGCATGAGCGTGCTGGCAGCCGTGGTTGAAGCCGGCAGCTTCAGCCGCGCCGGCGACGTGCTGGGGTTGTCCGCCTCGGGCGTCAGCCGGGCGATTTCGCGACTGGAACAGCGTCTCGGCGTGCGCCTGCTGGATCGCACCACCCGCACCCTGCATCTCACCAGCGAAGGTGCCAGCCTTTATGAGCGGGCGGCGCCGCATCTGGAAGGCATTGAAGAAGCAGCAAACTACGTCTCCGGCGCCGCCGTGACGGTGCGCGGTACGCTGCGCGTGAGCCTGAATCCGCTGTTTTCCCGCTATGTGCTGGCGGCAAAGCTGCCGCTGCTGCGTGCCCGTTATCCGCATCTGGAACTGACGATTTTGCAGCAGCCCGATGTGGGCGATTTGGTGGCAGAAGGTATTGATGTGGCGGTGCGTTTCGGGCCACAGCCGCCGTCCACCATGACCTCACGCCTGCTGTTACAAACGCGCGTCCTGACGGTGGCCGCTCCGGACTATCTGGCACGCTGTGGCCGCCCGACGCAGCCGCAGCAGCTGACTGAGCACAATTGTCTGCAATACATCGATCCGCGCAGCAATAAGCCCTTTAGCTGGGAGTTTCATCGTGGCACGCAGCGGCTGACGGTCGCCACCCACGGCCATCTGACCACAACCGATCCGGATTTAATGGTACAGGCGTGCGTCGGCGGTGCCGGCGTGGCCCAGGTGCTGGCGCTGAGCGTGCAACATCTGATCGCCAGCGGTGAACTGGTCGAACTTTTCCCCGACTGGCCTGACGAAACCTATCCGCTGTTTATCACCCGGCCTTCGCGCCGTCTGGCCCCGGCGGCGGTGGAGGCATTTCTCGGGTTTTGCCTGGAGATTTGTGCGGAACAGTCCTGACGTGAATTACCGATGACCCTCAGCGCGTGTTTGCCGGTAATAGCCCACCAGCTGAACGATGAAGGTGAGCGTTGCGAGTAAAAACAGTATCCCACCCAGGGGAATGGTGCCGAGCAGGAACCAGCCCATGACGCCTAATTCATACAGCAACTGGCCGCGATCTTCTCCCAGGATGTAACAGGGATGCACGTTGCCTTCGTCCAGCTGGCAGCCCGCCAGACTGGCGACATATCCCGCGCCCATCGCGCAGATCAGCGGCAGAAACGCGAGAAAAGCCGTACCGCACAGCATCACAAGATAGAGAATGATGATGGATGTCAGCGGGCGTTTGCCAGGTGGTGCGCGCTTGCCCGCGGCTCTGAAATTAAACAGCACGTTTCCTCCTGAAGCCTCTGCCGTTAACGCCAGATTATTAACACATCCTTATCCCCTGCGACAAACCGGTAAACAAACGCCTGCGGGGTAGCGGGCGCGTTTTTACTGCGACATGACGCCAGGCGTTAAGGATTGGCGCGGATAATCACTTTGCCGCGCGCATGGCCGGTCGCCACCTTCTCCAGTGCGGAGCGTGCATCATCCAGCGTAAAGATAGCGTCGGTGATGACCTGTAACTGCCCGGCCTGGAACAGGCTGCTCGCCCGGGCAAGATACGGCGTCGCGCTGGCGAAGAAGACAAACTCGCCGTGCTGGCCGCCGACGGGCGTGATGCCAAACTCCACCAGCGTGGCAATGCGCCCGCCGGCGCGCAGCACGGACCAGGAGCGGCTCAGCGTTTCGCCGCCGACGCTATCTATCACCAGGTCGATATCGCGCGTTGCTGCAAAGTCCTGCGTGCGGTAGTCAATCACTTCATCGGCGCCCAGACTGGTCACCAGCGCGTGGTTTTTCGCCGACGCCGTGGCGATGACATAAGCGCCCGCCTGATGCGCCAGCTGGACGGCCATGCTGCCGACGCCACCCGCTGCGGCGTGAATCAGCACGCGCTCGCCGCGCTGCAGCTGGCCCACATCGAACAATGCCTGCTGCGCGGAGCCAAACGCGGTAGGCAGCGCTGCGGCCTGTTCAGCGCTCATCGCTGCCGGGACAAGGCATACGTCATCGGCGGCGATCACCAGGCTTTGTGCAAAAGCCCCGCCTGCGCCAGGTGGCGTGCGTCCGAATACGCGATCGCCCGCGTTTAAATGGCTCACGTGATCGCCAACCGCTGTAATCACGCCGCAGAAATCCATGCCCGGCACGTAAGGCAGGTCCACCGGGAAAACCTGCTGCATGTGCCCTGAGATGATTTTCACATCCAGCGGATTAACGCTCGCCGCTTCAACCTGTACCGTCACCTCATCCGGACTGGCGGCGCGAAGTTGACGTTCGCCAATCGTCAGCACATCGGCGGTGCCAAACGTATCAATCAATGCTGCTTTCATTATCAACTCTCCGGTCTGATTCAGGCTTGTGGCGGAAACTGGCCAAGCTGGAGGAACAGGCCAAACCAATCCTCCATGTGCCAGGTGGTGATCAGACGGCCGTCCTCCAGCGCATGGAACTCATGCAGCCGGAAGCTGACTTTCTTGCCGGTCGGCGCGATACCGAAAATTTCGCCGAGATGGGTGCCGCTGATTTCCGCCCGCGCCGCGATGCGGCCCGGTTCCTGAATCATGTCATGCACCACGATCTTCACGTCCGGAAAGGCCTGCGCCAGCATGCGAATGATCGGCTTGATGCCCTCCGGTCCGGCAACTTGTCCTGGCGCCAGCGGAATGTCTTCCCATGACGGAGCCAGCACGCTATCGACCAGATCGGGGTTATTGTCGCTGAAGGCCTGATAGAGCGTCTCTACCGCCTGTCGTTCAATTTTGAGCCGTTGTACGTATTCTGCTGCTGGATTCATCGTTATTCACTTTCAGGTGGGGGTTGGTTGTGGAATTTTGCGCAGCGCCCTATAATTCGTCCAACAAATATTCAATATGAGTGATTATTTGCCGTATGGATTTTCATGGCATCGATCTCAATCTGTTAGTGGCTTTTGACGCGCTGATGAACGAGCGCAACGTCACGCGGGCGGCAACCCAGGTGGGCGTCAGCCAGCCGGCGATGAGCGCCGCTTTGTCGCGATTACGCACCCTGTTCGGTGACCCGCTGTTCATGCGCAGCGCGGAGGGTTTACTGCCAACCGCGCGTGCGCGCGATCTGTCCGGCCCCATCGCCGGGGCGTTGCGCCAGCTCGAAGCGACGCTGGTGGCAAAGCCCGTATTTGCAGCGGAAAAAGCGCAAATAAACTTCAAACTGGGCGTGTCGGAGTATCCGGCTTTCGTGTTGCTGCCTTCGTTAATGCAGGCGCTACAGGACGCCGCCCCCGGCGTGTCATTGAATGTGCAGGCGTTTACCAACCGCGATCACGCGGTCGATTTGTTAGATGCCGGCGCGATTGATGTCGCCATCGGCGTCATGCCTACGCACAGCGATAGCCGCATCATCTCCCGGCCGGTATTGCGCGACGAATTTGTCACCATCGTCGCCAGCAACCATCCGGCGGCCAGACGCGGCATGGATATGGAGAGCTACCTGGCGCTGCCGCATATTCTGGTCTCGCCGGAAGGTGAACTGTACGGCCTGGTTGATCAGGTGCTGGCGCAGCAGGGTAAAAAGCGCCGGCTGGGGCTGACGGTCCAGCAGATGTTTACGGTGCCGTCTATCGTGGCGCAAACCCACATGACGGCGACCGTGATGAAGCGCGTGGCACTGCATGCGCAGGCCAGTCGCCAGCTGGTGCTGTTCCCTCCACCGGTGTCGTTGCCCGAAATGGTGTTCAACCTGATCTGGCACCGGCGCAGCGACGCGCATCCCGCCCAGCAGTGGTTCAGGGAATTTATTGAACAACAGGCGGCACGGCTGTAGGCGCTGTGTGTGGGTTCTGCGCGGATAGGACGATGCGCAAGATGGCAGGATAAAAAAGCCCGCTGTTACGCGGGCTTTGAGACTTCAGGTGCTGGCGGTTGCCAGTGCGGGCGTTATTCCCACTCAATCGTCGCAGGCGGTTTACCTGAAATGTCATAAACCACGCGTGAAATGCCGTTCACTTCGTTGATGATGCGGTTGGAGACGCGGCCGAGGAAGTCGTACGGCAGGTGCGCCCAGTGGGCCGTCATGAAGTCGATGGTTTCGACAGCACGCAGGGAAACTACCCAGTCGTATTTACGGCCATCGCCCATCACGCCGACGGAGCGCACCGGCAGGAACACGGTAAAGGCCTGGCTGACTTTGTTGTACAGATCGGCTTTGCGCAGCTCTTCGATAAAGATGGCATCGGCACGGCGCAGCAGGTCGCAGTACTCTTTCTTCACTTCACCCAGTACGCGCACGCCCAGGCCCGGGCCCGGGAAGGGATGGCGGTACAGCATGTCGTAAGGCAGGCCGAGTTCCAGACCGATTTTACGCACTTCATCTTTGAACAGCTCTTTCAGCGGCTCAACCAGGCCCATCTTCATCTCTTTCGGCAGACCGCCCACGTTGTGGTGCGATTTGATCACGTGCGCTTTACCGGTAGCTGAAGCCGCCGACTCAATCACGTCCGGATAGATGGTGCCCTGCGCCAGCCATTTCACGTCGGTCAGCTTCAGTGCTTCTTCGTCGAACACTTCCACGAACACGCGGCCGATGATTTTACGTTTGGCTTCCGGATCGTTCTCGCCCGCCAGCGCGTCGAGGAAGCGCCCTTCTGCCGCAACGTGCACGATGTTCAGACCAAAGTGGTCGCCGAACATGTCCATCACCTGCTCAGCTTCATTCAGACGCAGCAGTCCGTTATCGACGAACACACAGGTCAGGCGCTCGCCAATCGCGCGGTGCAGCAGCATCGCGGTCACGGACGAGTCCACGCCGCCGGAAAGGCCGAGAATCACGCGGTCTTCACCTACCTGCTCACGGATGCGCTCTACCGCATCTTCGATGATTTTGGCTGGCGTCCACAGCGCTTCACAGCCGCAGATGTCGCGCACAAAACGCTCCAGCATGCGCAGGCCCTGACGGGTGTGCGTCACTTCCGGGTGGAACTGCACGCCGTAGAAACGCTTCTCTTCGTTGGCCATGATGGCAAACGGGCAGCTTTCGGTGCTGGCAACCGTCACGAAGTCTGCCGGGATCGCCGTGACTTTGTCACCGTGGCTCATCCACACGTCTAGCAGCGGTTTGCCCGCCGCGCTGATGGCATCTTCGATATCACGCACCAGCGCGCTCGGGGTTGTCACTTCAACCTGCGCGTAACCAAATTCACGCTCGTTCGAGCCTTCAACCTTACCGCCCAGCTGCATCGCCATGGTCTGCATGCCGTAGCACACGCCCAGCACCGGCACACCAGCGTTGAACACATATTCCGGCGCGCGCGGGCTGTTGTGCTCGGTGGTGCTTTCCGGGCCACCGGACAGGATGATGCCGTTCGGGTTGAACTGGCGGATTTGCTCTTCGGTGACATCCCACGCCCAGAGTTCGCAGTAGACGCCCAGCTCACGCACGCGGCGCGCGACCAGCTGCGTATACTGAGAACCAAAATCGAGGATCAAAATGCGATGTTTATGAATATTTTCAGTCGTCATTGAGGCGTTTCCATTGGGATGGACTTAATAATAAAAGCGCCCGGCTGGAGCCGGGCGGGAAATCTTACGGGATTATGAACCCATGCGGTAGTTCGGTGACTCTTTGGTAATGGTCACATCGTGCACGTGGCTTTCGTTGATGCCGGCGCCGCTGATGCGCACGAACTCGGCTTTGGTGCGCAGATCGTCGATGGTCGGGCAACCGGTCAGGCCCATGCAGGAGCGCAGGCCGCCCATCTGCTGGTGCACGATCTCTTTCAGGCGGCCTTTATAGGCAACGCGCCCTTCGATACCTTCCGGCACCAGTTTGTCGGCGGCGTTATCGCTCTGGAAGTAACGGTCAGACGAGCCTTTGGACATCGCGCCCAGTGAACCCATCCCGCGGTAGGATTTGAACGCACGGCCCTGGTAGAGCTCGATTTCGCCCGGCGATTCTTCGGTACCGGCCAGCATTGAGCCAACCATTACCGCCGACGCACCCGCGGCGATGGCTTTGGCGATGTCGCCAGAGAAACGGATACCGCCGTCAGCGATGACCGGAATACCGGTACCTTCCAGCGCTTCAACCGCGTCGGATACCGCCGTGATCTGCGGTACGCCAACGCCAGTAACGATACGGGTAGTACAGATGGAGCCCGGGCCGATGCCCACTTTCACCGCGCTCACGCCCGCGTTAGCCAGCGCCAGTGCGCCTGCACCGGTCGCCACGTTGCCGCCGATGATTTCGAGGTCTGGATATTTTGCGCGGGTTTCACGGATACGCTGCAGCACGCCTTCGGAGTGGCCGTGCGAGGAGTCGATCAGCAGTACGTCAACGCCCGCAGCGACCAGCGCATCAACGCGCTCTTCGTTGCCGGCACCGGCACCCACCGCAGCACCGACGCGCAGACGACCCTGCGCATCTTTACAGGCGTTAGGTTTACGCTCGGCTTTCTGGAAATCTTTAACGGTAATCATGCCCAGCAGGTGGAAGCTGTCGTCAACAACCAGCGCTTTCTCGACGCGTTTTTCGTGCATTTTCTGCAGCACGACTTCACGCGCTTCACCCTCTTTCACCGTCACCAGGCGCTCTTTCGGCGTCATGACCGCGGTCACCGGCAGCATCATATCGGTCACGAAGCGCACGTCACGACCGGTAATGATGCCCACCAGCTCGTTGTCAGCGTTAACCACCGGGTAACCGGCGAAGCCGTTACGTTCGGTCAGCTCTTTCACCTCGGCCAGCGTGGTGGTTGGCAGCACGGTCTGTGGCTCCGTTACGACGCCGCTTTCGTGTTTTTTCACCTTGCGAACTTCATCCGCCTGGCGCTCAATCGACATGTTTTTGTGGATAAAGCCCAGACCGCCTTCCTGCGCCAGCGCAATCGCCAGACCGGCTTCGGTCACGGTGTCCATCGCTGCAGACAGCATAGGAATGTTGAGACGGATGTTTTTGGTCAGCTGGGTGCTGAGATCGGCCGTGTTGGGTAAAACAGTGGAGTGAGCGGGAACGAGCAGGACGTCGTCAAATGTGAGGGCTTCTTTCGCGATTCTTAACATTGCAATATCTCCACCTGGGGCGTTTAAAACAGATAAAATATTGCCGCGGCATTATACAGGCCGAAATCGGTTGCCTCC
>NZ_JASEWO010000439.1:0-436 GCF_030024295.1 Pantoea sp. Pa-EAmG | reverse complement strand
TCCGAGATACTTTATAATCCCCGCTCCGCTGGCCCCTTAGCTCAGTGGTTAGAGCAGGCGACTCATAATCGCTTGGTCGCTGGTTCAAACCCAGCAGGGGCCACCAAATTTAGTGATTAAAATCATGATAATAAGCCACCTCTTACGGTGGTTTTTTTGTTTCTGTGTTTTGCAGTGGCGATAAAATGGCGATGGTTTTTTACCCCCATGCCTTTCAAAGCTGTTCATAATTGCCCGGTGAAGAACTCGCCATCGACGAACTCAAATATGGCGAACTGCATCGCCAGAATGCGGACGATCTCGATAAGTCGTAGTATTTTGTGCAAGTGAAATGGCTTGAAACCCTCAGTGAGCAGGAAGCCAGGAGCGAGGTTGGGTTCTTCGGCAGTCAAAATACCGTTTCCCAAGTGACGGCACACTGTTGAAAGATTGAAAA
>NZ_JASEWO010000245.1:0-5205 GCF_030024295.1 Pantoea sp. Pa-EAmG | reverse complement strand
CGTGTGGTCGAGGAGATTGAATGGAAACGTTCAAATTTACGAAAACCAGGCTGGAAGAGTTGCCTCCTGCTGCCAGGGGACAGGTGGAGTATGGCGACACGGTAGTAAACGGGCTACGGATCCGTGTCGGCGTCAGCGGCATTAAAAGTTTCTGTGTGTCCCGCAAAAAAAACGGCAAGTTTTTCCGGGCAACGCTGGGGCGTTTTCCTGCGCTGTCCGTGGAGAATGCCCGGGCGAAAGCCCTGGAGGTCATGGGCAGCATGGCCCTCAGCGGTCAGAACCCCAATATTCAGAAGCGTACGCATGAACGGGCAGCTGTCACCCTGCAGGACGCCCTGAACACCTATATTCTCAGCCGCGAGCATCGCCTGAAGCCGGCCACATCAAAACAATACCGGAGCATTCTGGGCAACTATTCAGGGGACTGGCTCTCACAGCCTCTGGCTTACATCACCCGCGATCGCGTTGAAGCCCGTCATAAAGCCATCACGCATGGCACGGTCTGGTATGGTGCGGATAAGCGTTCCCTGCGACGGGGCACCGGGCAGGGGAGTCATGCGCAGGCGGACTTATGGGCCCGCGCACTCAGGGCGGTTTACCGTTTCGCACACGATCACTACCGGGATGAGGAAGGGCGAACCCTGCTTCCCGATCCACCCACACTGGTGCTCAGCACTAAGCGGAAATGGCATGGCACGGTCAGGAAAAGTGACCGCATCCGTACCCATGATCTTGGCCGCTGGTTATCTGCGATAGAGACGGTGAGGGAGCAGGCGGAGCGTGAACGTAATGATTTCGCAGCGACCGTGTGTGATGCCGTGGAGATGGCCACGTTCACGGGCCTGCGGAAGTCCGAAATATTCGGTCTCGCCTGGTCCTGCGTTAACCTGGGAGGCCGCTACTTCTGGATAGATACGACAAAAAACGGCGACCCGCTTGAACTGCCCATTACCCGTACCTTACTGGCGTTGTTCCGCCGACGCGCTGCGGCGCGGCGCGGAGATCATCCTTTGGTCTTCCCGGGCATAAAGACCACCATCAAAGAATACCGCCACGTCACCGGGCGCATAAGCCGGTCAACGGTTCCTGAACCCAATCCGGACAATCTGCAGCCCATCCCGTTCAAGTGGCATGACGCGAGGCGAACTTACGGTACCGTGGCGGAGCTGGCCGGGGTAGGAAGCTATATCCTGAAGCGCCTGATGAACCACAGAACGCTGCGCAGTGCCGATGTGACCCAAGGGTATCTGCACTTTGGTGCGGATGAACTGCAGGCACCGGCAGCAAAAATTGAGCACGCCATCCTGAGCTACAGCGGGAGAACAGAGAAGCCCGAAGGTCTTGATGCCCGGCTGAAAGAAGCGCTGGAACACCTCAGTGATGATGAGAAACGAAGACTGCTTTTCTCACTCTCAGAAAAGGTGAATGAGGTCAGAAAATGATTGATGATATCAAAGCGGAAATGACAAAAAAGCTGGAAGAGCTGGCTATGGCAGAACCGGTGACAGGTTATATCAATATGTTTTACCAGGCGTTGTCCTTCAGTGATGCAGACCGCAGGACGTATATCACCGAAATTTCAGATCCGCTCTGGTGTATGGACCTCGCGAAAGGCAGCTATGACCGTGCCCGGCTGGCCCTGCTTAAATCCTATCTGCTGCTTCTGCTTGAACAGCACTACCACACAGCCATTTCACTCCTTCCTGTTCTGAAGTCTTTCGACATCCTGGGACAGACCGATACCGCAACGTTTATTGATGTCGCCATGAATAAGCTGCGTCAGTCTGAAGAGTTCCGTCGGGAAGTGTATAGCGGCCATAACAGCAGGAATGCGTCAGGACGGCGTAATAAACATGCAGATGAAGTGATCGCGATAATGTCTGAAACCTGGCGCCATTATCCGCACACCCCTAAAAATGCCATGATCAAAAAAGTATATGGCCATCTGAAAGGACAGGTCAGTGAAGAGACGCTGGCACGCTGGATTAAAGAGGAGAAACTCGGGCCGGCTTCCAAAGTTCGCCCGTATCCGCCTTTTCGGCTGGTCGTACCCTCATAACGCGTTATGATCCCCTTATAGCGCGTTCTGATCCGATCACAGCGCGTTCTGAGGCTACACACAGTATCTCCGGCGATAGATATTCACCATCAGTCTTCAACTGATATTGATGGTGATACTCATGCAATTCCCTCTCAGCCTGAAAACACCTTGCCGTCTGACCCGGTCAGAGGCAGCGCACTATCTGGGGGTTACGCCACAGACACTGGCTAACTGGGCCAGCACCGGGAAGGTGCAAATTCCGCATTACAAAGTCGGTCGCAAGGTTATTTATTTTCAGTCAGATTTGGACGCTTATCTGGCGTCCACGCGTCGTACGCAGACCATGTGAGGCTACCCATGCTGACTCAGCGAACCTTCACATGCTTCTGGCGGGATGAGTTTGATATGGCATCCGGAATTTATGCACTTGCTGATGTTCTGTATGGCGATCAGCCTTTGGGTTCGATTCCCTGGCGCTCTAGTTTTTCTCGGCATGCTTCTTTAACCCAGGAGCTGAACTTACCAGGACCTGCGGCAGTATCGATTTGCTCCAAAAGCTCATCTTCGAACCGAATGTTTTTAACAGTGCTATTCAAACGATCAAAATTGCGCTTAGTTTTTTTTTCTTGCATTGGTATGTACCACTCATGTAATGTTATTTCAGATGGTATATACCATCTCTTGAGCAAACAAGATTTAAAAACAGCGAAGCCCGCAGGTGCTACCAACACCAACGGGCCTCTCACCAAACCGTTAATCGGAGTAACAGTTATGGCTGTGAACAAGCATACCCAAACTCGCCCCAAATATCAGCACCGCTTCCTGGCCGTTTCCCGTCAGGGCTGGTCTGTACCCCCGTTCCGTCTCTGCACCGGCGCCGGCTCAGAGCAGAATATCCGCTGCCTTACCCTCTCTTTCGCGGACCCGCTGCCCGTTCAGGAGGCCCAAAATGCGTGAGCCCATGGATTTAGATCAGGCTGAATTCCAGGCCGAGATGGCCACCTCGCTGTTTGAGGTGATTATGGACAAGGCCTGCCGGGAGTGTTCCCCCCAGCTGCGGCACCTCATCAGCCTGGCCTGCGACATCAACTTTGAGATTTACCGCGCGCTCAGGGCTGACGGAGGAAAGCACTATGATCAGTAACGTGAAGTTTAACGAGCTGGCCAGCCGGGTGGAGGCGCTCACTGCGCGCGTCGGGGACCTGGAGGCCAGCCTGAACGCGCTGGTGGATTCACAGGGCGGCACCATTCCGCCCGGCATGGCGCCGGTCAGCACGCTGGCGGCGGAGTTTGGCATCTCCACCAAGAAGGCGGAGGAGCTGGCAAAAAACGCCGGCGTGATGCTGGTGCGGCACAGGGCCGGAGGTTACCTGGTGCCGGACGAGAAATTCCGTGAGGCGGCCCGTCTGGTGCTGCGTGCGGCCAAACGGAAGTACGGCTCGGCGTACTGGTACCACCCGCTGATTGGCAAGTTCCAGATGAGCGGAGGGATACCGAAATGAGCGTGACGGAAACGGAGACGGAAACCCTGTCTGACGCGCTGTTCACCTGCATCTACCTGTGGGTGAATGGCCATCCCGTTGATAAAAAAGCGGCCCGTGAGGCCGCTTTACGGCACCGCGATAAACATTCCTGCTACGGCCGGCTGGCGCTGAAAATGAAAGACTTTGTGCCGGGCAGCGGCATGAGCTATGAAGCCCTGTGTGAGGCAGGCCTTTGTCAGACTGACGCGAAAAAGCAGCGCCAGAAGCGGGTAGACCTGATCGCCGGTTTTACGGGCGAGGAAACGGTTAAGGCACTGCTGTGTGATACGGCACGTATCAACCGACTCTTTAACGCCGGAGAGGAGCAGGGGAAAGCATCCCGCCAGGCAGGGCTTTCTCTTTCCCAGATGGGGCCCAGCCAGCGCGGCGAGGTGCTCCTTAATTATTATAACGGGCAGCTGGCGCTGGATGCTGACTCAGACGTGGTGCATCACTATAACGGCATCGTCTGGCAACCCCTGAGCGACCGGGCGCTGGCACGCCAGATGGCGGCTATTTTTATCGACAGCGAAACGGCGTATTCCATGCCGGCCATGAAGAATGCCGTCGATGCCATGAAGCTGAGCCTGCCGGTGATGGGAGCGCCGTCCCGCCATCTTGTCGGTTTCCGTAACGGAGTGTTCGACACCCGGCAGGGGATTTTCCGCCCGCACGACCCCGGTGACTGGCTGCTTATCGCCAGCGACGTCACCTTCACGGCGGCGGTGCAGAACGAGACGCTGGCCGGGCACGCGCCTGTTTTTCAGCAGTGGCTGAACGGGTGCGCCGGGCATCATCCGCGCAAGGCCGACCGGATACTGGCCGCCCTCTATATGGTGATGGCCAACCGCTACGACTGGCAGCTGTTCCTTGAGGTCACGGGGGCGGGGGGAAGCGGGAAAAGCGTGATGGCCGAAATCTGCACCATGCTGGCGGGGAAGGGCAACACCGTCTCAGCCAGCATGGCCGCGCTGGAGAACCCGCGCGAGCGCGCGCTCATCGTGGGGTACTCGCTCATCATCATGCCGGACATGACCCGCTATGCCGGCGACGGTGCCGGCATCAAGGCCATTACGGGCGGGGACAAGGTGGCGATCGACCCCAAGCACAAGCCGCCGTACTCCACGCGCATCCCGGCCGTCATTCTGGCCGTCAACAATAACGCCATGACCTTCAGCGATCGCAGCGGGGGCATATCGCGGCGCCGGGTCATTTTTAACTTTTCACGGGTCATCCCGGAAGACGAACGCGATCCGCTGATGACGGCAAAGATAGAGGCTGAGCTGCCGGTCATCATCCGCCACCTTCTTACCCGCTTTACGGACCAGCAGGAGGCGCGTCAGCTGCTGTCTGAACAGCAGACGTCTGAGGAGGCCCTGGCCATCAAGCGCGAGTGCGATTCGCTGGTGGATTTCTGCGGATACCTGACGGCTTCACCGCAGTGTGACGGCATGTTTATCGGTAATGCAGAAGTAATTCCATTCAGCCCGCAACGCTATCTCTATCACGCCTACATGGCTTACATGCGGGCGAACGGGCTGAGCAAGCCGGTATCTCTGACGCGCTTCGGCACGGACATGCCCGGGGCCATGGCTGAGTATGGTAAAGCGTATCTTCGCAAGAAAAGTACCAAAGGCCATA
>NZ_JASEWO010000438.1:0-438 GCF_030024295.1 Pantoea sp. Pa-EAmG | reverse complement strand
AAGGGATGATACGTGCGTTATACAGCACTTTACCAGACGAGTGCGTCTTACCCTTATCGCTGTCAAAGAATACGCCAGGACTACGATGCAGCTGAGAAACGATAACACGCTCAGTACCGTTGATGACAAAGGTACCGTTGTCGGTCATGAGCGGAATTTCGCCCATGTACACTTCTTGTTCTTTGATGTCTTTTACGGTGCCTTCCGGCGCTTCGCGCTCGTAGATCACCAGACGCAGTTTAACGCGCAGCGGTGCGGAGTACGTCACGCCACGGATCTGACACTCTGTCACGTCAAACACCGGCTCACCCAGACGGTAGCTGACATACTGCAACTCAGAGTTGCCGCTGTAGCTCGCGATTGGGAACACGGAACGGAAGGCTGCTTCCAGACCGTACTGGCCTTCTGGATCTTGCTCGATAAACTTCTGGAACGAGT
>NZ_JASEWO010000040.1:0-30123 GCF_030024295.1 Pantoea sp. Pa-EAmG | reverse complement strand
CCGCCCGAGCGTGTGTCAGGTATCAGCCCAGTAGCTGTACCAGAACGCACCATACCTCCCCCTCTCCCTGTGGGAGAGGGCCGGGGTGAGGGCATCAGCCCGCACGAAACCCTGCTACGACACCAGCTCCTGCGCATACAAATACAGCGCTTTCAGCTGCGCCATCTTCTCTGCATCGCCCTCATGCAAACTGGCCAGCGACTCCAGCTCCAGCAAAAACGCCTGTACCCGCTCCGCATTAAGCTGCTCGCGGCGGTGCTGCAGCCAGCGCTGCTGCTCTTTATCATCCAGCGTGCCGGGGAAGTTGCGGGCGCGATAGCGGAACAGCAGCTTCGCGATACGCTTATCCTCAAAGGTCAAATCCAGCGCCGGCAGGTTCTGCGGCGGCGTCTGGCGCAGGATGTTCATGCCGGCGCGATCGGCGTCGCTGAAGAAGCCGTCATACAGCTGCGCATCAACATCCTCCGACGGCGTGAACGGCTCCGCTTCGGCAAACAGCGTCACCACATTTTCCCGCACTTCGGCATGCTGGCGCAGCAGTGCCAGATTCGCCAGACAGTGCTGACGATCGATACCCAGTCGTTCGGCATCTTCCGGGCGCAATGTATTGGCCGGGGCCAGCACCGGGCACTTATTGATGTGCACCAGCTTGATCGGCACCGCCGGCAAATCGCCCAGATCGCTGTGTCGCGTATACAGCCGCTCGCGCAACTCATCTGGCGACAGCGTCAGCAGCGGCGTCATGTCGCCGGCCAGATCGGCCACGATCAGCGCGTTTTTGTTATCCGGATGCCACGCCAGCGGCACAATCCAGCTGGTATTGCCGCGCGCCGCGCCGAACATGCCGGAAACGTGCACCAGCGGCTTCATCTGCGGAATATCAATCAGCGTCATCAGTTTCTGCTTGTTGCGATGGGTAAACAGAAACTCAAACAGCTTCGGCTGCTTCTCCTGCACCAGCTTTGCCATCGCCAGCGTGGCGTACACATCGGACATCGCATCGTGCGCCTGTTCGTGTGCCACGCCGTTAGCCTGGGTGAGATGCTCCAGCTTAAAGCTCGGGAAACCGTCGTCGTTCTCCGGCCAGACGATGCCTTCCGGGCGCAGCGCATAGCAGGCGCGCATCACGTCGAGCAGATCCCAGCGCGAATTGCCGTTCTGCCAGCTCCAGCCATACGGGTCGATAAAGTTGCGGTAGAAGATATTGCGCGTCACTTCGTCATCGAAGCGCACGTTGTTGTAACCGATCACACAGGTCTGCGGTTCGCTGAACAGCGCGTGAATGCGCTGAGCAAACTCCACTTCCGGCACGCCGCGCGCGTTGGCCACCTGCGGCGTGATACCGGTGATCATTACCGCTTCCGGCTGCGGCAGGTAATCGTCCGCGAGCTGGCAGTAAAACACCTGCGGTTCGCCTACGGCGTTAAAGGCTTTGTCGGTGCGCAGGCCTGCAAATTGCGCCGGACGATCCAGCGACGGGCTTTTGCCGAAGGTTTCATAATCGTGGAACAGAAAAGTGAACTCAGAGGCGGGCACGGCGTTATCCTGGCTATGGAAAATCAACGCACAGAATAGTCGTCAGCCCGGTACAGCACAACCTCGATCGCCATCGCTGCGAGCGGGCGCGCAGCATTTGTCCGCGGTTCATACTTTTTTTCAATTTATTCAGATATCAAAGCGCTATTTGCCGTAAAACGTGCGGCGGTAAATTCATTAATTTGATGTTGAGGAAGAAGTGTTGAAAAGGCGTCTGTTGGTAACTGTATCTGGAATGATTGTTTGGGCATCGCTGGCGCACGCGGATGACAGCATGCCGTTTCCCCTGACGCCGCCGGCCATTGATGCCGCGTCCTGGGTGCTGATGGACGCCACCACCGGGCAGATCCTCACCGCGGGCAACCCGGACGCGGAGCGCAACCCGGCCAGCCTGACCAAACTGATGACCGGTTATGTCGTCGACCGCGCGGTCGATCAGAAGAAAATCACCCGCGACGATGTGGTCACGGTGGGTAAAGACGCGTGGGCCGCCGGCAATCCGGTGTTTAAAGGCTCGTCGCTGATGTTTCTTAAGCCGGGCGATAAAGTCACCGTGCGCGACCTGATGCGCGGCGTGATCATTGATTCCGGCAACGACGCCTGCGTGGCACTGGCCGACTATGTGGCCGGCAGTCAGGAGAGCTTCGTCAACATGATGAACAGCTACGTGCAGAAGCTCGGTCTGACGCACACCCACTTCGAAACCGTGCACGGTCTTGATGCGCCGGGGCAGCACACCACCGCGCGCGATCTGGCGGTGCTGTCGCGCGCCATCATCAACGGTGAGCAGGATTTCTACGCCATGTACAGCGAGAAAACCCTCAGCTTCAATGGCATTACTCAGAACAATCGTAACGGCCTGCTGTGGGATCAGAATCTGCACGTCGACGGCATGAAAACCGGCCACACCGAGAGCGCCGGGTTCAACATCGTCGCCTCGAACATCGTCGGTCGCCATCGTCTGATTGCGGTGATCATGGGCGGGAAAAGTTCGAAGGGACGTGAAGAGCAGGCGCGTAAACTGCTGGTGTGGGGACAGAACAACTTCGACACCGTGCAGCTGTTCCACGCCGGGAAAAAGATCGGCAGCGAAAACGTCTGGTACGGCAACCCGCACAAAGTGGACGTCGGTACCACCGAAGATATCTATCTGTCACTGCCGCGCAGCGAAGTGTCGAACGTGATGGCGAAGTATGTGATCAATCGTAAAGACCTCGAAGCGCCACTCAAAGCCGGCGAGCAGGTGGGCGAAATTCAGGTGCTGGATAAAGACAAGCAGCTGGCCAGCTATCCGCTGTACGCGCTGCAATCGGTCGATGAAGCAGGCATCATCACGCGCATCAGCGATTACGTGAAACAGAAACTGTAAGCCGTCGGGCAATAAGCAACCGCTGCGTTACATCCTTGTGTGCACTGAGAAAACAAGATGTAGCGCAGTTGTATTATTGCGCAAAAAGTTGCGCCAGCCCCTCAATGTTCGTGCTGTGCCAGGGTAACATAGCGCGCAAATTTTTATCGCACCCGGACCACCATGTTACGCGCTGACAAGCCCATCTCTCCGATTGAGTTCTGGTTTTACCGCCACTACCGCGCCGTGCACGGCGTACGCATCGCTATCGCCTTTGTGCTGTGCTTCCTGTTTGTCCGTCTGACCGATATTCCGGAAGGCACCTGGCCGCTGATTACGCTGGTGGTGGTGATGGGACCGATCTCCACCTGGGGCAATGTTTTGCCGCGCGTGGTGCAGCGTATCAGCGGTACCTTTGCCGGGCTGATATCAGGGCTGATCGCGCTGAAGCTGGAGCTGCTGTCACTGCCGCTGATGCTGGTGTGGTGCTTTATCGTGATGATCGTCTGCGGCTATCTGACGCTGGGCAAACACCCGTATATGGCACTGCTGATCGGCATCACGCTCGGCGTGGTGGTCGGCGCGCCGGCCGGCGATTTCACCGTGGCGCTGTGGCGCGGCGGCGATGTGATTCTCGGCTCGCTGATGGCCTTGCTGTTCAGCGCCATCTGGGCGCAGCGCGCCTACACTCACTGGCGCATTCAGCTGTCGGACGCCTTTATCAACATGGCGAAGATTCATCACGCTGGCTTTTCTGCCAATCTGGTGGAGAAGCCGCGCCTCAATCCGCGCTTCCAGAAGCTGCTCACCAGCGTGATCAAAATGCGCGCGCTGCTGGAGCCGGCGAGCAAAGAGACGCGTATCCCTAAATCGGTGTTTGAAGCCATTCAGACCATTAACCGTAATATGGTTAACACCATGCAGATGCAGATTGAAGCCTGGTGGGCGTCGCGCGAGAGCCATCTGATTTTGCTTAACGCGCCGACGCTACGCCGCACGCAGCAGATGACCGAGAACACCCTGAACGCGCTGGCGGCGCTGATGGTGAAAGGCGAGACCGAACAGGTGATTGCCAACAGCCACGAGCTGGAAGCCATTACCCAGGAGCTGGAAGCGCTGATCGCCAACGGCAGCGCGCGGCTGGAGACCACCGCGATTTACGGTTACGTCTGGCTGAGTCTGGAGCAGGCGCGTCAGCTGGAGCGCATGACAGACCTGGTGCGTCTGGCGCTGCGCAAATAGTTTTCTCAGGCAATGACTTAGTGCGAATTGCCCTTTCTTTGCGCTAAGATAAGTGCCAGTCCGAATTTAGCGGTGAAAATTGCGAACCCGGCTTATAAGCCGGTAAGCTAAATGTCTTCCCGGTTTATGACTATTTTGCCTGCCGCGGCAGGCCACAAGAAAGGTGCCAACATGGAAAATGCCAAGCAATCATTTCAGGACGTACTGGAGTTTGTGCGTATGTTTCGTCGTAAAAACAAACTGCAGCGCGAAATCGTGGATAACGAGAAGAAAGTCCGTGATAACCAGAAACGTGTGTTGCTGCTGGACAACCTGAGCGAGTACATCAAACCTGGTATGAGCGTGGAAGCGATTCAGGAAATCATCGCCAGCATGCGCGTGGATTATGAAGATCGCGTAGACGAGTACATCATCAAAAACGCCGATCTGTCGAAAGAGCGTCGCGAGCTGTCGAAAAAGCTCAAAGCGATGGGCGAACCAAAAGGGCAGTAAGCCTCACGGGCCTGATACCCGCGTTTTGCTCCAGGGTCGCCATTTATGGCGACCTTTTTAATGCCCGCGCCAGCTGCTGTAACTGATGCGCAATCTCCGCCACATCCACCTGCTGCTGCAACGGCGCCGCTGTGGTGGCGCGCAGGACCAGCTCGGTCTCCAGCGGCTGACTGTCCGGTATCTCTCCCTCCAGCTGCGCCAGCAGACGATCGACGCTCACTGTGCCTAACTGCTGTAAATCCTGGCGCACCGTGGTCAGCGGTGGCTGATACCACGCGCTCTCCGCCGTATCGTCGTAACCGATGATCGATATCTCCGCCGGAATTCGTACGCCATGCTGATGCAGCGCGCGCATCGCGCCCAGCGCCATTTGATCGTTAGCCACCAGCAGCGCCTGCGGCAGCTGGTCGGGCAGCCGGGTCAGCAGCGCCTGATAGCCGGACGCCGCGCTCCAGTCACCGCTCAGCACACAGACCGGCGCAAGATGATGACGCGCCAGCGCCTGTTGCCAGGCGCTAAATCGCGCCCGCGCTGACGCGGAGCTGGCAGGCCCGTTCAGCACGCCAATCTGCCGGTGGCCGAGCGCCACCAGATGATCCACCGCCTGCTGCGCACCGCTGGTGCTCCGGTACTGACACTGCGCCACGGCAGCGCTGCGCTCCACATCCAGAAACAGCGTCGGTTTGCTGCCGCACTGCTGCTGAATCTGCGCCGCCTGCGCGGCATCCAGCGGCAGGTTGATCAGCAGAGCATCGACGCGCTGCGCCAGCAATTCATGCACCGTGTCCTGCGCGTGGCTGGTGGCATTAGCCATGGCGATTACCAGATGATAGCCCTGTGCCGCCGCGCGCTGCTGAATCGCCGAAGCAATCTGCGCCGGTGCCATTAGCGCCAGATCGCTGGTCGCCAGCCCGAGCGTGCGCGTGGCCTTGCCTGCCAGCTGCTGCGCGACCCGATTTGGCACGTAGCTGAGCTGCTGCATCGCGGCTTCCACCCGCGCGCGGGTGCGGGGTGACACCTGCGCGGAATGGTTCAGCACCCGGGAAACCGTTTGATAGGAGACGCCAGCCAGCCGGGCGACATCGTCAAGCGTTACGGAACGCGCTGTCATTGATCCCTCCTGATGAGAATGCGGCGAGTGTAGCAAATTTTTCCCTGCCGTCGCGGTATTAAGGCGTTACACTGCCAGTGATAACGCAAGGAGAAAGTGATGCAGCTCAATGACCATCAAATTCAGGATATCAACACCATTGCCGCCTGGCTGGCGCTCGATCAGCTGCCAAAGGACGGTACGCTGGAGGTCGATTTAGCCATACTTGCGGGACATGCGGTGCTGCCGAACGTCGAAGCGATGATTGCGCTGGCGAAGAAATATCAGCTGCCGTTGCTAATCAGCGGCGGCATCGGTCATTCAACCGCGCTGCTGGCCGCGATGATTGCCAGCCATCCGCTCTATCGCCAGATCGACACCGCCGGCAAGGGCGAAGCGCAGCTGCTGGGCGAGATGGCGCGCGTGTTCGCTGAGCTGCCTGACGATCAGCTGCTGCTGGAAACCGCCTCACGCAACTGTGGCGAAAACGCCGCCCTGAGCCAGCGCCTGCTGGATGAGCAGCAGTGGCAGCCGCAGCGCGTGCTGCTGGTGCAGGATCCGTTGATGCAGCGCCGCAGCTGGGAAACCTTCCGCTGGCAGTGGCGCGATCGCGAGCATGCGCCGGAATTCATCAGCTGGCCGGTGTTTGTGCCGCAGGTGATGATGGATGCGGGCATGCTGCGCATCGTTGGCGCGCCGCCGCAGGGGTTGTGGTCAGTGGAGCGTTTCCTGTCGCTGCTGATGGGCGAGGTGCAGCGCCTGCGTGACGACGCCAGCGGCTACGGCCCGAACGGCAAGGGGTTCTTCGGACACGTTGATGTACCCGACGCGGTCGAAGCAGCCTGGCAGCGCCTGATGCAGCTGCCCGGCGTGCAGTCGCGGTTGGGTTGAGCCGTCACCAAAAGCATATGTGATTGAGTAAAGAGAATATTCTGCCTTATCCGTAGCGGCGCAATTTATTGCGCAACCGGCCGCGGTGCGGAAATGCACATTGCGCGATAAATCGCGCCGCTACGGTTTGTGCGACTGGCTGGTGCCGCAATGACATGTCGCACAAATAACAGGATGCGCATTCATGCGCACCTGGCACGCCACGCACCGGACCGATCACCGCGTCTGCAAATACACCTGCAAATTCACATACACCGCGTTCAGCAGCGGCGTCGCCACCGCATGGCGCGCGCCGCGCACCAGCAAATCGCCGATGATCTGATCGGCTTCGATATCGTAGCCCTGGATTAAATCGCGGTACATGGATGAGGTCATCGCCGCATCAGGATTGTTCAGCGTCTCATAAATCTTCGCCGTCACGGCCGGACGCTGTTGGTAGCCATCGGCGGTGATCACCGCCAGCACCTCGGCGAAAATGCCCTGTAGCAGCGCTTCACCACCGGCTGAACGCAGGATGTGCTGCGTATTGCCGCGCGCCACACAGCACACGGCACCCAGCGTGCTCAGCAGCAGCCACTTTTCCCACAGCTCACTGATAATGTTATCGGCGAACACGCTATCAAACTGCGCATCACGCAGCGCGGCATCCACGCGCGCCAGACGGGCATCGTTGTTGCCGTCCAGCGCGCCGTAGTAAAGCATGTGCAGCGGCGAGAGCTGCATCACTTCGCCGTGCTCGCCCAGCGTGGCGTGAATCTTACACAGCCCGCCAATCACCTTGTCACCGAAACGTGCGCGCAGCGTATCAATGTGACGCATACCATTGAGGACCGGCATGATCAGCGTCTGCGCGCCAACCGCCGGAGCGATGTCTTCAATCGCCTGTTCCAGCGCAAAGCTTTTCACCGTCAGGATAATCAGATCGTAATCACCGGTCAGCGTCGAGGCCAGCGCCAGCTGCGGTTGCAGCACCGTGCTGCCCTCCGGCGTTTGCAGCACCAGTCCGGTCTGTTGCAGCTGCTGCTGGCGGCGCTCGCGCACCAGAAAGGTCACATCACGGCCGGCCTGCGCCAGGCGCGCGCCAAAGTACCCGCCGGTGGCACCGGCTCCCACAATCAGAATACGCATGGACTGTTTTCCCGTTAAGCATGAAAGCCTTACCTTAAAACGCTGCGCTTCACTGCGCCACACCGCAAATGCGGAAAACCGTGACAATCTCAGCGATGAGCAAAAAAAGCTCAAACTGTTCGTATTCATTCGTACAATGGGTTTATGCTGGGGCACAGCGGCGGGCAATGGTGCCTGCCGGTTTTTTTCGTCAACAGACTAAGGACGCATCATGCCCCGACCCCTCCCCATCGAACGTTATCGCAACATCGGCATCTCCGCGCACATCGATGCCGGTAAAACCACCACCACTGAGCGCATCCTGTTTTACACCGGAATGAGCCACAAGCTGGGTGAAGTGCACGATGGCGCGGCAACCACCGACTGGATGGCGCAGGAGCAGGAGCGCGGCATTACCATCACCTCGGCGGCGGTCAGCTGCTACTGGCCGGGCATGGACGGCAGCTTCACGCCGCACCGTATCAACATCATTGATACTCCCGGACACGTTGACTTCACCATTGAAGTGGAGCGCTCAATGCGCGTGCTGGATGGCGCCGTGATGGTGTACGACGCGGTCGGTGGCGTTCAGCCGCAGTCAGAAACCGTGTGGCGGCAGGCGAATAAATACCACGTGCCGCGCATTGCGTTCGTCAACAAGATGGACCGCCAGGGCGCGGACTTTTTCCGCGTGGTGCAGATGATGAAAGATCGCCTGCAGGCGCATCCGGTGCCGATTGTCATTCCCATCGGCGCTGAAGAGCAGTTCAGCGGGGTCATCGATCTCAACAAAATGCGCGCCATCTACTGGGACGATGCCAGCCAGGGCATGAGCTTTAGCTATGCGCCGATTCCGGACGCGCTGCAGGCGCAGGCGGCGGAGTGGCGGGAAAACATGGTGGCAGCAGCGGCAGAAGCCAGCGAAGCGCTGATGGATCGCTATCTGGAGCAGGGCGATCTCAGTGAAGACGAGGTGATTGCCGGGCTGCGGCAGCGCACGCTGGCGGGCGAAATCCAGCCGATGCTGTGCGGCAGCGCGTTTAAAAACAAAGGGGTGCAGCGCATGCTCGATGCGGTCATCGAACTGATGCCTTCGCCGCTCGACGTGCCGCCGGTCGCCGGCATCAACGAGCGCGGCGAACACGACGAACGCCATGCTGACGATGAGGAACCTTTCTCGGCGCTGGCGTTCAAGCTGATGAGCGATCCTTACGTCGGTCAGCTGACCTTTGTGCGCGTCTATTCTGGCGTGCTGCGCAAGGGTGACAGCGTGTGGAACGCGGTGAAAGGGCGTAAAGAGCGCATTGGCCGCATCGTGCAGATGCAGGCTAACGATCGCATCGAAATTGATGAGATCCGCGCCGGCGATATTGCCGCCTGCGTCGGGCTGAAAGAGGTCACCACCGGCGAAACGCTGTGCGATCCTAATGCGGTAATCACGCTGGAGCGCATGGAATTTCCCGATCCGGTGATTTCGCTGTCGATTGAGCCAAAGACCAAAGGCGATCAGGAAAAAATGGGGCTGGCGCTGCAGCGGCTGGCGGCAGAGGATCCGTCGTTCCGGCTGCACACCGATGAGGAGTCCGGTCAGACCATCATCTCCGGCATGGGTGAACTGCATCTGGAGATCATCGTCGATCGTCTGAAACGCGAGTTTGGCGTGGAAGCCAATATTGGCCGGCCGCAGGTGACCTACCGCGAAACCATCCGCAAAACGGTGCGCGAGGTGGAAGGGAAATTTGTGCGTCAGTCGGGCGGTAAAGGCCAGTATGGTCACGTGGTGCTGACGCTCGAGCCGCAGGCGGCCGGAAGCGGTTTCGCCTTTGAAGATGCGACCAAAGGCGGCGTGGTGCCGCGCGAATTCATTCCTTCGGTGGAGAAGGGCATTCGTGAAGCGCTCAACAGCGGCGTGCTGGCCGGTTATCCGGTGGTCGATATCAAAGCCACACTGACGTTTGGCTCTTATCATGACGTTGACTCGTCGGAGATGGCGTTCCGCATGGCGGCGATCTTTGGCTTCAAAGCGGCAGCGAAGCAGGCCGATCCGGTGATACTTGAGCCGGTGATGCAGGTGGAAGTGGAGACGCCGGAAGAGTATGCCGGCGGCGTGATGGGCGATTTGTCATCCCGGCGCGGCACGCTGCAGGGCATGGACGAGCGTTTCGGCGCGCGCATTATCCGTGCTGAAGTGCCGCTGGCCGAGATGTTTGGCTACGCCACCACGCTACGCTCAATGTCGCAGGGTCGCGCCACGTACAGCATGGAGTTTGCCCACTACGCCGAAGCACCGCGTAACGTCGCGGAGGCGATTATCGCGGCTCGCGCACAGTAAGCTTGCTGGCGGCAGGGATGTCGCCGGTTAGTGCTTAATTTACAGCGCCGTCACGCCCAGCGCGGCGGCGTCATCTTCCCAGCGTTTAACCTCGTCAAACCAGTCGCGCTGCGGCACGGAAAAGCCCGCCAGCAGGTTGGCCTTCATCACATCCTTGTAGTCTTCCACATTGGCCAGCTCAAACAGCGTGCTGCGCAGCTTTTCCAGTAGCAGACTGTCGGTTTTCGCTGAGGTTATCAGCGGCAGCGCGGCACACAGCGGGGTTTCACCGATAATGGCTAAGCCCTGCAGCTCCTGCGGCCGGTATTTGCGCAGCAGCGCCCAGGTGATGCAATCAATGGCGGCGAGGTCGGCCTGTCCGGCGCGCAGCGCGGCAAGCGACTGGCGGTGGCTGCCGCTGATCCGGGTAGTGGCGAAGAATTTGCCGTCCCGGGCCAGCGGCGCGACCACGTAGCGCAGCGCATTGTATCCGGAATGTGAGTCATTGCTGTTGCACACTGCGCGACGGCCGCGGAAATCGGCGAGGCTCAGGTTCTCATCTTCCTGCCGCGCCACCAGCCAGCTACGATAGCGCAGGTCATGGCAGCCAGGCGCATTGGACTGAAACGTGCCCACCAGTTGCACGTCAGGCAATAGCGCGACCAGCGGATAGCCGCAGGTCTGACTCAGCAGCAGATTGTCATCACGCCAGTGTGGCAGCAGGTCGTCGTGCCATTGCACCTCAGCCTGCACGCCGCGCTTCGCCAGCAGCCGCGTCAGCACTGAGGTCATGGCCAGCGTGCTCGGGTGGTCGATGTCGTACATCGGTAAAGAGATGATGTGCATTCTGTGCGTCCTTGTGGTGTCCCGGGTGGGCGTTAACGTCGATCGGCTGACGCCAGAAGCGCTTCATCCATTCGCCGTAACCGGCAACGCGAAAACCCTGATTACGCTGATAGTAGCCGTCGCGGTAGAGCAAATAGACTTTGCGCAGACCGTACCAGGGTAAACCGGGCAGATCGTGATGTACAGAATGATAGTTGAGATTCAGGAACAGCAGGCGCCATGGCCAGGCCGCTTCGTTATTCACCGAGCGCGCCAGTGGCGCCTCATCGGCACGATGTTCGTAAAATGAGCGCACCTTGGTCAGCATCAGCGCCGGATAGCTCACCGCCAGCACCAGCCACAGCGGGGAAAAGCCGCGCAGGCTGAGCCAGTAAAACAGTCCGGCCAGCAGTAGCAGGTGCACCAGCCACATCATCATCGCCGGCACGTCGCGCTGCACCACGCTTTGCGTCAGCGCGCGCAGCGTGGCGAGGATATCCAGCAGCGGTCCCAGCAGCAGACGTCCCGGAAAGGTATTACGCAGATGGATAACGCGCTGTTGCCAGGGTTTGAGCCGTGCCCAGTGCGCCGGCGACAGATTATAGGTTTCCGGATCATCATGCGGATCGGTCAGGGTGTGGTTGCGGTGATGTGCCAGGTGCGAATCCCGGTAGAGACCATACGGATACCACACCGCCAGCGGCAGCGTGCCAAACAGCTGATTAAGGCGCGGCAGGCGCGTCGGATGGCCATGAATCAGCTCATGCTGCAGCGACAAATACCAGGTGGTGAACAGGATCAGCAGCAGTGTGGCGAGGGGCAGACCCAGCGTTTGCCAGTACAGCACGCTGGCGAACCAGCCGCTATAAACGGTAATGATTAACAGCCAGGTCGGCAATTCGCTGCGCCAGAGCCAGCTGCGCGCCAGCTGATGCACCACTTCGCGCTGTTGCGCACTGAGGTAGGCGGAGGTTCCTTTGACCATGTTCATGTATTCAGTCAGCGAGACGGGAAAAGATGCGCTCACGATGCGTGATACGCGTGATAAACACAAAGACGGAAAATTGCTTTGTTATGCAAAAAAGTTGAAGAAGCGCGCGAAAACTATTGGCTATCAGTCCTCTTCGCACAGGCGTAACCTTACCTCATCGAATTCTGATTGATGACGCCGGCGCCGTTCTGGCCCGCGAGGAGCATTTAGCATGAAAAAAATTGGCTTTTTATCTTTCGGTCACTGGACCCCGTCACCACACTCGGCCACCCGTTCGGCGCAGGATGTGCTGCTGCAATCGATCGACCTGGCTGTCGCCGCCGAAGAACTGGGTGCCGACGGTGCCTATTTCCGCGTACACCACTTTGCCCGCCAGCTGAGTTCACCGTTTCCGCTGCTGGCGGCGGTCGGTGCCAAAACCAGCCGCATCGAGATTGGTACCGGTGTGATCGACATGCGTTACGAAAATCCGCTGTATATGGCGGAAGACGCCGGAGCAGCGGACCTGATCGCCAACGGCCGTTTGCAGCTCGGCCTGAGCCGTGGCTCGCCGGAGCAGGTGATTGAAGGCTACCGCTACTTTGGCTTTAATCCGCGCGAAGGGGAAACCGATGCGGATATGGGACGTCGTCACACCGAAGAGCTGCTGGAAGTGCTGCGTGGCGAAGGGTTTGCCAAACCCAATCCGCAGCCGATGTTCCCGAATCCACCGGGACTGCTGCGCCTCGAGCCCTATTCCGAAGGCCTGCGCGAGCGTATCTGGTGGGGCTCCGGCTCGAACGCCACATCGATCTGGGCAGCCCAGCTGGGGATGAATTTGCAGAGTTCGACGCTGAAGGATGACGAGACCGGCGAACCGTTCCATGTGCAGCAGGCGAAGCAGATCCGCGCCTATAAAGAAGCGTGGCAGGCGGCAGGGCATCAGCGTGCGCCGCGCGTGTCGGTCAGCCGCAGTATTTTTGCCCTGATGAACGACACCGACCGCGCTTACTTCGGTCGCGGCGGACAGGAGCAGGATTCCGTCGGGTTCCTCGATGAGAAAACCCGCGCCATCTTTGGGCGTAGCTATGCCGCAGAGCCGGAGCAGCTGATCAAACAGCTGGCTCAGGATGAAGCGATTGCGGAAGCCGATACCCTGTTGCTGACCATCCCTAATCAGCTTGGCGTGGATTATTGTGCGCACGTGATCGACAGCATTCTGACCCACGTCGCGCCAGAGCTCGGCTGGCGTTCAGCGACAGTGCGCAGGGAAGCGCACAATTATTGCGCGATGAATCGCGCCACTACCAGGTGCGCATAAATGCGCAACCTGGGAAATTCAGCAAAGGCTTTGACCCGTTTTAGATTCTGCGGGGTCGCCATTGATGGCGACAACGCGCCCTTCACGAATGCACTAAGACCTTGTAACCCGCATTCAACCCTGTAGGGTCGCCATTTATGGCGACCAACCATTGCGCGATAAATCGCGCCGTTACCAGATGCGCATAAATGCGCACCCTGGGAAATTCAGCAAAGGCTTTGACCCGTTTTAGATTCTGTAGGGTCGCCATTGATGGCGACCAACCATTGCGCGATAAATCGCGCCGTTACCAGCCATTAACCCGCACCCAGCTCCCACCACAGCTTATCCAGCGCGTAATAACGATCGCGCTGCGCCTCTGGCTGGTTCAGATCGCGCTTCCACGGTTTGGCGAGAATGTAGTGCAGATTCTTCACCTCATCGTCATGCCATAAGCCGGCATGCTGGAACGGCAGGGTTTTCAGCGCGTTATAAATGTACGGCAGCGGCAGCCAGCGTCCGGCAAACACCTCATTGAGCAAATCCTGTTCGGAGAACGGATAGCGGCGCAGGTCGTCAATCTCAGCCACTTTCTGCTGCAGCCAGTCGAATACCGCCTGATCCGGCTGCAGCACCAGAAAGCCGCCGTTGAGATAGTTATCAAGATCGGCGGGCGGCGTTTCACCGCGCGCCTGCCAGGTGTAGTGACAATGCTCCGGCTGCCAGCTGTCAGGATAGCTGGCGATTTGATTCGGGTTGCAGCGGCAGGCGTGACAGGCCGCCAGCGCATGCTTGCCGAGGTCAAGCGTAAACAGCTCATCCATGTTGCGCAGCACCAGCATATCGGCATCAAGAAACACCACGCGCTCGCAGCCGGTCAGCTCCCAGGCGCGCAGCTTGCTCCACACTTCACCAAACTGTGCCGAGGCATAATGCTGCTCCAGCGCGGCGTCCGGCATCAGCGGCTGGACCGGATGGATCACGCAGCCCAGCGCCTGTAATGCTTCGCGCATGCTCAGATCGATGGCATCGGTGACCATCACAATCAGCGGCCAGCGCGTTTCGCTGCGTTTGAGTGAGCGATGCAGCGCTTTCACCCCGACATAATATTCCGGCTGCGTTAACAGCGTTACCCAGGCGTACATAGCTTCTCCCCATCAAAATCAATCAAACTCAATCAAACAAAGCCGTGACATAGTCATTGCTAAAGCGGTGCGTCGGATCCAGCTGTTCACGCACTGCACGAAACGCATCCCACTGCGGATAGATGGCGCGCCACTGATAGCGCTGCGGATCGTAATATTTACCCCAGTGCGGACGTCCGCCTTCTGCCGCCAGCAGTTTTTCCACTTCGGTGAGGAAATGCAGTCCGTCCTGCGACAGTGAGCCGTCATCCGCGTAATACACCACGAAACCAAAAAAGCAGGTTGGTTGCTGATGCGCCGGGCTCATCCACGCCTGTGAAGCGCCGGTGCAGCGCAGGATGATGGGATAGTGCATGTGCGGACGATTCTGCGCGTACCAGGCTTTAATCTTGCTGATAATTTCCGGCGTTTTGGCCAGCGGCACGCCAATCTCAACGTTGATCTGCGGTACGGCGATGCCACGACAAAACAGCTGGTAGATATCGCCGCTGATGTCGGTGAAATCACGGAAGCGGGTGACGGTACGGAACTGTTTGCCGCCTTTGCCGTGAATCTGCGTGTCGCGATGCATGTGTTCCAGCGTCTGATCGATGGTATCGTTCAGGCTGCTGTCGGCCTGATCGCCGTGCTCAATCACTTCGCGCTGATGGTCGTACCATGCCTGGCTGTCCTCGGCACTGGCGACATCGGCGTTCCAGACATGCATCAGGTTGTCATCGACAAACCACCAGGCTTTGCTGAGTTCGTGCTGCTCATTCCACGTCAGCAAATCCTGTTCCAGTGAATCGGCAGACGCGGCGAATTTATGGCAGGTAAACAGGCGAAATGGCTGAGTACGCAACGTAATGGCGGTGACGATGCCGAGCGCGCCAAGTGAAACCATCGCCGCCGGGAAATCGGCGTCGCCGCGCTGAAACTCGCGCACGCTGCCATCGGCCAGCACCATGCGGATATGCAGCGCTTCGTCCGCCAGCGAACTCTGTGCCAGGCCCTGACCGTGGGTGCCGGTTGCCAGCGCGCCGGCCAGCGTCTGCACCGCAATCACGCCGGGCGAAGAGGCGAGCATGCGATCCATCTTTGTCAGGCTGTCATACACCTGCTGCAGCGGCGTGCCCGCGGCAAACGTTACGCTCTCTTCATCCTGAGCGAGGATGCCGCGCAGCGCACTGAGATCCAGCAGCACGTCCTGCGGCTGTACGCACAGCATGCGACCGGGCGACAAACGGCTGCCGAGCACGCGCACTTTGCCGTGCGAGTCGCGCAACAGCTGTTGCAGCTCGGCTTCACTACGCGGCTGATGCAATTGCTGGCGCTGGCCAACTACCGAATTCTGCGCCCAGTTCCAGAGCGCAGGCGTGTCATCGGTATGTTGCGTGTTGCGTAACGGATAGAGGAGAGCATCTTTCTTCACTACAGCGTTCCTTAATCTGAGGTCTGTCACGGTCCCGTTTATTTGATCAAGCGTAGACCATCACAGCGAACCCGCAGATTACGGGGCTTTGCGTATATAGCGCAGCGTGGCCGTCACCGCCAGCTGACGGTTGCGGCGAATACTGTCCTCTTCACTGTCGTGGGGGGTAAACAGCGTGTGGAAGGTGTAGCGGTTGGAGACGTGATGCACACAAATACTGCTGAGCAGGCGGTGTACGTCCACGGTATCCAGGCCGTCGATAAAGATGCCCTGACGCTGGCCGCGGGACAGGATGTCATCCAGCAAATCGAGGGTACTTTTGTTCATCGCTTTGATGCGCTCAGACTGCATGATGTAACGCCCGCGCAGCAGGTTTTCTGTACACACCAGGCGCATAAAATCGGGATGCGTGACGTGATAGTCAAAACTGGCTTCCACCAGTTTGATCATCGCCTCTTCCGGCTCCAGCGTAGTAAGATTCAGGCCGGTTTCATGCTGGCGGATCGCCTGATACACCTGCTCCAGCACCTCAATATACAGCTTCTCTTTGTTGATGAAGTGATACACCACCATGCGCTTGGTGGTCTGTGCCAGTTCAGCAATCTGCTCCATTCGCGCGCCCTGCATACCGTATTCGGCGAAGGTTTGCAGCGCACCCGCGAGGATGCGTTTTTTCAACCCTTCCGGGTCATTTTTACGTTTGGGTGTGGTATCCGACATAGCGCTCAATAACGGTCAATCAAACAGGCATGGTAGCACAGCCGCCCGGGGCCTTTTGGCGCGATGAGCGGCGGCATGGCTTTATTCATTTCAGGAATAGCATTCCTGGATAAATCATAATGCTGGAATAAGCAACTGCGTATACTGCGCGTATCTGTCGATCACGGCAGCTTATTTTGACTCGCGTAATAATAACACTCAGGAAATAATTTATGCACACACGCTTTGTATCAGCCAAAAATAAATTGTTGTTAACTGTCGGCGCGTTACTGGTTGCCGGCAGCGTGGTCGCGCCGTTTTCAGTGGCGCAGGCAGCGGATAAAACCGCGGTGAAGGTCGGTATCATGAGCGGCGAGGACGAAGACGTCTGGCGTGAAGTGATCAAGCAGGCCGCCGCGAAAGGGCTGACGGTGAAGACCGTGATTTTCAATGATTATAATCAGCCCAACGAAGCGTTACAGAATGGTGAAGTGGATGCCAATGCCTTCCAGCATCAGCCGTTCCTGAATAATCAAATCAAGGTCAATCATTACGATATCGTGCGCGTCGGCGATACCGCCGTCTGGCCGATCGGTCTCTATTCGAAGAAAGTGAAAAGCGCCGCCGCTCTGAAAGACGGAGCGGTAATCGGCGTGCCTAACGATCCGTCGAACGAGGCGCGCGGTCTGGTGCTGCTGCAGCAACAGGGGCTGATCAAACTCAAACCGGGCGTCGGCATTGCCGCCACCACGGCCGACATCACAGACAATCCCCATCACCTGAAAATCAAAGAGCTGGATTCCGGCATCATTGGTCGCTCGGTGCCGGATCTTGATGCGGCAGTGGTCAATACTGACTGGGCGCTGAAAAGCGGCCTGACCGCGTCGGATCGTATCGCGCAGGAGCCGGTGAAAGACAACCCGTACAACAACTTTATCGCGGTGAAAAAAGAGAACGCCAGCGCCCCGTGGGTGAAAACCCTGGTGGCATCGTACCAGAACGATGCCGTCAAAACGGTGTTTGACAAGGTCTACAAAGGCACGGGCGAAACCGCCTGGTAAGGAACCCATCCATGACGCTATTTTCCGAGGCCACCGTGCCCCTGACCGCCGTGGCGCGCGGCGTGATCGAAGAGACAACAGTACGCGATCGCGTGGCGCAGCACAGCAACGTGGTGCGTTTGCAGGGCGTGTCGCGCCGTTTCGGCCAGACACAGGCGCTGCGCAATGTCTCACTGACGGTGCAAAAAGGCGAAATCCTTGGCCTGATCGGGCGCAGCGGCGCCGGAAAATCGACGCTGATTCGCTGTCTCAACGGGCTGGAGCAGCCCGACGAAGGCGTAATCGAGATTGAAGGGCGGGGTATTACCGGTCTCTCGGAACAGCAGCTGCAGGCGGTGCGCAGTCGCGTCGGCATGGTGTTTCAGCACTTCAATCTGCTGTCGGCAAAAACCGTGGCGCAGAATGTGGCGCTGCCGCTGAAAATAGCTGGCATGGAAAAGGCACAGCGCAACCAGCGCGTAGCGGAACTGCTGGCGCTGGTAGGATTGAGCGATAAGGCCGGACACTATCCGGCGGCGCTCTCCGGTGGACAAAAACAGCGCGTCGGTATTGCCCGCGCGCTGGCCGCCAGCCCGGCGCTGCTGCTGTGTGACGAAGCCACGTCGGCGCTCGATCCGGAAACCACCCGCTCGATTCTCGCGCTGCTGAAATCGCTCAATCAGCAGCTTGGTATCACCATTCTGCTGATCACGCATGAGATGGAGGTGATCAAATCCGTGGCGCATCGCGTGGCCGTCATCGACGCCGGGGAGATTGTCGAGCAGGGCCCGGTGTGGCAGGTGTTCGCCCATCCGCAATCCGCGCTGACGCGCACGCTGCTGCGCGGGCTGCTGCCGCAGCTGCCGGAGAATCTCGCAGCGCGGCTCAGCGAACAGCGTGAAGGTGAGGCGATCTATAGCGTTCACTTTGCTGGTGTGGCGGCGCAGGGGGATTTGCTGACGCAGTTTGCCAGCGCTCTGCCGGGTAAATTTCGCCTGCTGCAGGGGGGCATCGACCACATTCAGCACTACGCGGTAGTGCGTTTCTTTATTGCGCTCCCGGCCGCCAACGCTGCCGATGAGTATCAGGTTCTCAGCTGGCTGCGTACGCAGCAGGCACAGGTGGAGTTGGTCGGTTATGTCGCCAGTGATGATTGATTTACTGCTCAATGCGTTGGGTGAAACGCTGCTGATGACGGCGGTGGCCGGCCTGTTTTCGCTGCTGGCCGGATTACCGCTGGGACTGATTCTGGTGACCACCAGCCCCGGCGGCATTGCTGAAAACCGGAGCATCAATCGTCTGCTGGGCGTAGTGATCAACGGCTTTCGCTCGCTGCCGTTCATTATTCTGCTGGTGGCGCTGATTCCCTTTACCCGTCTGCTGGTCGGCACCTCTCTGGGCACCTGGGCCGCAATTGTACCGTTATCGATCACCGCCACGCCGTATTTTGCCCGGGTAGCGGAAGTTTCACTGCGCGATGTCGATCGCGGGCTGATTGATGCGGTGCGTGCCATGGGTGCCAGCAAATTACGTATTGTCTGGGAGGTGCTGATTCCTGAAGCGCTGCCGGGCATTCTTTCCGGTTTTGTCGTCACGCTGGTGGCGCTGATCGGCGCCTCGGCAATGGCGGGTGCCATCGGGGCGGGCGGCCTGGGCGATCTGGCGATTCGCTACGGTTATCAGCGTTTTGACACTGCGGTGATGGTGGCGGTGATCGCCGTACTGATCGTGCTGGTGTGCGGTATCCAGTGGCTCGGCGATCGGCTGGTGCAGCGCATTGACAGGCGGCACTGAGAAAAACGTCTGCGCCAGTACGCTCTCCTGCAGACAAATGCTTCGCATCAGGCGCTGGCGGTGAATATTGTACAAAAACTCAACAGGCCCCTGTTAAAGGGGCCTATGGGTTAATCAGCAATTCATCCATCCTGGGCAGCAGGTAAAGACAGTTAATTCTGATGGAATGAATGATTAAAAGTCGTATTGCAAACTCAAACGATTCTGCCAGAAATGTGAATCGTACAGAGGCGATGTCTGCACGCCGGCAAAATCGGTCACGCTTAATCCTTTTAATACACCGCTAAACGCCCAGGTGAAATACACCAGATATTCCGACTGATTAATGCTGGCAGACTGTGCCGAGGGTTTTAAATCCATAAACGAATATTGTGTACCCAGAGAAAGATGCTCATTAAGCACGTAGTTCAGGTTGGTCATATATGCATTGCCACTGCCAAGATCCTGGGTACTGGTGAAAAACGGCTGGGCGAAATAGGGACCCGATGAACTGTTGTGGGCATAAGGCACCACCAGTGAACCGTTACCCCAGCTATTGGGGCTGGCAGCAATATGGTCGTAGCCCAATTTCCAGTTCAATGCAGGGGTGAAACTCAGCGCGAGCTGAGCACCGTAAGAGGTGCTATTGACCTCTCCGGCCAGCGCTTTCCCTAAGCTGGTACCGCGAATAAACTGCAGAGCCACATCCGGCTGCAACAATGTATCCTGCCACTGCATATGACTTTCGCCATAGACAACGCGGGAATAATCAGCATATTCCTGATACCACACTTGTCCGGTAAGTTTTTTGTTATCCCACTGGGTGCCCTGTCCGCCACCAATCGCCCACATGCCGTTAGTGCGCTCATCGATATCCGAATAGGCCGTGGTATCCAGGAACTGATCGTCGCCCCAGGGCTTGTAGCGCCAGACTTAGGTAGCATGCAAATACTGGGTGCTGTCGCCATAATTGGCATCAACGCCCCTGAAGAGTATCGGTGTAATACGCCAGTCATAGTCACCGACGAAGGGAATGTTAATGCGTTGATCGCCGGCAGTAATTTTAAAATCATCCTGTTGCCAGCTTAAATAAGCTTCCCCGATATTGGTCTGATTATCACCAATGTCGCTGATGGTATGCGCTTCATCCGGGTGATCAATCCCCCGCAAAAAGATGGCGCTCACGCCAGCGCGAAAACCATACGCGGGAGCCGTTTCATATTTCACACTGCCGCCGTAACTGGTGGTGTCCTGATTAAAGCCTTTGGAAAAATAGGCATTGTGTGTGGAGTAGTAGAGCGTACGTAAACTGCCGCTAACGGTACCGCAGGTGAATATATCGCTGAAGCTGTCTACACCGCTGGCATCGTAATGACAGTCGCTGATATTACTTTGTGTCGCAGCCAGTGTTGCTGGCGCGAAGGGGAAAAACAGCGCAAGTAAACCGACACGTTTTAGTGCTCTCATTGCATGATCCCTGAATAAACACACCCGTTGAGGAAAGCGTAACTATGCCAGCCGGGTGAGAGGATCACCCGGCGGTGAGTTATGCCGTAAATAAAAAGTGATGATCAATTAACGCCGGGAATATGTACCGCCGGCAAGGTTTCACGTACTTCCCAGCCACGTAGCTTGCCGGGGTTTAATAAGTTGTAAGGATCGCAGGCGGATTTTAGGGCAACCACATCAGGCCGCACCATACCTTGTTTGCCATCCTCAATATGAATGACATGCGGATTATTTATTTTCACATTATGGCTACGATAAATATCCATAATGGCGTTGAGCCGTTCCGGGCTGCTGTAACGGATTAATGGCAGGCCGCTACAGGTGAGCGCACCGTTCATGTCGCGCAGAAATTCAATATGTGACATCACCTCATCCGATAATTCAGCTTCCATTGCCAGCACCTGTTGATGGTAATTATCCACGGCATAAGCGGTTTGCAGGTAAGTCAGGGTTTTATCAACCTTCAATGCCTGCAGGGTGGTGTGGTTCCAGCAATATTCAATCAGGGAATGGCCGCTATTTTCCCCTTCGGCAAAGTGCAATGCATTACGGCCGTTGTGTTGTGCGAGGATGGCGGGCAGCAGGCCATCACTCTCGCTTCCCGTCACTGAAATGACACCGTGTTGAGCCCGAATCTGCGCCTCCGCTAAATCGCTGAAATAATCCAGCACCGGTGCGGCAAATACCGCGATTTGACGTTTAACAATGCCAGGTGAACGCGCCAGCGCATCGGCATAAGCCATCGCGGAGGGGAAATCGGCGAAGGTATCCAGGCGCTCTATCCAGTCGTGGCAGGGTGCCAGTGCCAACTCGATCTCCAGCACGATGCCATTGCTGCCGTAAGCATGATGCAACAGCAGGGCATCCGGTGCCTGCAACGTAATGATGCGCGGTGTCTCTTCCATCGTCATCATACGAATTGACAGCACGTTGCCTGGCGCGGCCAGCGGACCGTAGTTAATCGATCCTACTCCGCCAAAACCGCCGCCAAACAAACCACCCAGCGTGGCAAGTTTCCAGGTTGAGGGCATGCAACGCAGCTCCCAGCCATGCGGGCGGGTATGTGCTTCGAGATCGCCCAGACGAATGCCAGCCTGCGCGCGCACCGTACCGGTACCCATGGCGGTGACGCTGTTCAGGCGTGTCATGTCGACCATGACACCGCCCTCCAGCGGAATCAGCTGGCCGTAGTTGCCGGTGCCGCCCCCCCGGAGATTCAGTGGGATACGCGCTTTGGCACAGGCTGCCACAACGGCAAGCAGTTCGTTCTCATCGCGTGGACGAACAGCCAGCTCGGCGAACTTCTCTTCCAGCTGGTGTTTAAGCACCGGGCTAAACCAGTGAAAGTCACGTGACAGACGTTTTACTTTCGGCGCTTCTTTAATCCAGTCAAATTCCGGCAACGCCGCGACCAGCGCCGCCAGTGCAAACTGGCGATCGGGTTCAGACATGTATAGCTCCTGTCAGTCGAAGAGGTGATGGGCGGTTGATGATCCGCCCGTGTTGCATTAACTCGGGCTCAATTCGCTCTCATGCCATGCTGCCAGTACGCGGCGCGTGAGCCATGACATCAGTGCAAAGAGCAGGAAGCCGGCCAGGGAAATCAGTAACAATGCGGCAAACATCAACGGAATATTGAGTTGATAGCCAGCCTGCAGGATCTGATAGGCCAGCCCGGTATCCGTGCCGCCGGTGCCTGCAACAAATTCCGCGACCACTGCGCCAATCAGCGACAAGCCACTGGAGATGCGCAACGCACCAAAGAAATAGGGCAACGCCGATGGAATGCGCAGGCGTATTAAAATTTGCAGGCGCGATGCATGGTTGAGCCTGAAATAGCTCAGTAGCCCCGGAGACACGCTACGTAAACCTTGTGTGGTGTTTGAAATGATCGGGAACACTGCCATCAGAGTGGCGCACACCACCAGGGACAACGTGGTGTCTTTCACCCAAATAATGATCAGCGGCGCAATGGCGACAATCGGCGTTACCTGCAGAAAGACAATATAAGGAAATAACGCCGTCTCGATAAACCGATTCTGCACCAGTAAAAACGCAATGATGGAGCCAATAACCGTCGCCAGCACAAACGAGATCACCGTGATTTTCAGCGTGTAAAGTAAGGACATAAACAACGCCGGAAAGTTTTGCGCCAGGCTTTGCGCCACGACGAGTGGAGAAGGGACCAGAAAGGCGGGCACCTTAAACGCGGTGACCAGAAACTGCCACAGTAACAGCATGGCAATGGCGACCACCGCCGGAAACAGCCATTGTTGAAATTTACGGTTTGCTGCAAGCGGTTTCATGCTTTGCTCTCCTGACTGGCTGCGAGCAGGCCGCGCTGCAACAGCTGCGCATAATGGGTAAACGGCTGACTGACACGAAACGCATCATCACGCGGCAGGCTGGTTTCAATGCGAATATCATCAACAACGCGACCCGGTCGCGCGGCCATCATAATCACACGCTGCGACAGGAATACGGCTTCCTGAATCGAGTGGGTCACAAAAACTACTGTAAGCTTTTGCTCCTGCCACAAATCGAGCAGGTCGCTGTCCAGTTTGTTGCGGGTGATTTCGTCCAGCGCGCCAAAGGGCTCATCCATTAACAGCACCCGGGGACGCGTCACTAAACCACGGGCAATTGACACCCGCATCTGCATGCCACCGGAAAGCTCGCGTGGCAGTACATGACCAAACTGACCCAGGCCAACCAGTGCCAGAATCTCCCGCACCCGGGTGTCGGCTTCACCGCGTGGTACCCCCGCCAGATCCAACGGCAGGCGTACATTATTATGCACGCTGCTCCACGGCATCAGGGTGGCTTCCTGAAACACAAAGGAAAGCGGCAGATCGCGTTGATTCTCCCGACGATCGCGACGAAATAGCATCAGTTTGCCATCACTGGGTTCAATTAAGCCGGCAATCATTTTCAGTAAGGTACTTTTGCCACAGCCGGAAGGGCCGAGCAGTGAAACAAACTCGCCCTGGCGCACGGTCAGTTCCACCGGCAGCAGTGCCCGCGTCCCGTTGGGATAGATTTTCTCCGCGGAGAGCACCTCAATCGCCGGCGGCGCTGCAGGCCGTGGCTGGCTGTCCGGATTGATCGGCGTTATGTTGCTGGCGGTGTTCATGGCATGACCTTAACGTCTTTGATGAACTGCAGCGTGTAGCTACCCGCAAACGGCACTTTGGCCGGATCGATTAGCTTGTTATCCACCAGCAGCTGCCATGTCTGTTTTAGCCGTGGCTCGGTAATAATACCGATACCCGCCGTTTGCGCGTCGCCGCCCGTCACCATCTGGTATTTCTTCATCTGGGCAATACCGAAGGCGATCTGCTCCTCGCTCATCTGTGGATTCTCTTTCCTGATGAGGACGTTGCCAGCGCTCGGATCCTGCAGATAGTTTTTCCAGCCCTGCATTGAGGCTTTAACGAATGCGGCTACCGCCTGCGGACGTTTTTCAATGGTTGATTTCATGCACACAATGCTGTTGCCGTAGGGCGGGTAACCCCATTCGCTGATCGGGTAGACATTGGCTTGCGCATGGGCTTTCTGCACAGCAAAAGGTTCCGAGGTGATATAACCCTGCTGCACCAGCGTTTTGTCTGCTAGGAATGGCTGGATGCTGAACGTGTACGGGCGCACGCGCGCATTCTTCAGGCTGAGCGCACTCTGCGCCCACGGCCAGTAGGAGGTATAAGCTTCCGCCGCCAGCAGGAAGGTTTTACCCTGCAGATCCGCTTTATCTTTCACATCAGGATGGGTAAGAAAAGCAATTGCCGAGTGCTGGAACGTAGTGGCAACGGGCACGGCTTCAACACCCTGCTGCCAGGATTCAAGCGCCTGCATGTTATCGCTGATGATGCAGTCTGCCTGACCCGCCGCCATCAGCTGCATGGTGTGAACCTGGGGACCACCCATTTTAATGGTGACGTCCAGCCCGGCATCTTTATACAGGTTCTGCGCCAGTGCCTGATAAAAACCGCCATGCTCTGCTTGCGCATACCAGTTGGTCATAAAGGTGAATTTCTCCGCCGCCATGCTCTGGGCCGACAGCGCCAGCGACAGTGCGGCAATCATGCTTAATTTTTTATTCATCGTGATCCCCCGGTTAGCGCGATGTTAAGAGTGATGCAGCGTCGTTGTGGTCTAATACTTTGCCCTGCCAGTGGCCTGTGCCCCATGCCGGTTCAGCGCGGGTTACCCAGCTCATTTGATGCATTTCGGTGATCACCTGTGCCCAACTTTCCGCCAGCGAATCCAGAATCGCCGCGCCTTGTTCGGGCGTCGACGGCAGTGGATCGCCAATCACGCCGCTGGGGCCGAAATCATAAGAAGCCCATGCCGCCATGGGTTTACTGGTCGAGAGTGTCGGGCAGGGGAAGGCAGGCGGATAATTCGCCACGGCTTTGCTCATCTGCACGGTGTCGGGGGCGAGTGCCAGCATCAGTGCGGTTTCCGCATGACCGGCATGCATCGCCATTTGGCGCTCTTTATCGTCCATAAAGCTTTCGGCGCAGTTAGGCACTTTGAAGGTGTCCTGCATAATGATGATCATGTCACCGTGGCGCAGACGCAGTTCGCGTGCGGCCATTTGCAGCGGCTGCGGCTGGCCGCCATGGCCATTCACCATGAGAAACTTGCGAAAACCGGCGCGATACAGCGATTCACCAATCTCCAGAATGGTATGTAATAAGGTTTCGCCGGTCAGCGTTAACGTGCCGGGAAAATGCAGGTGCTCATCGGATTTACCGTAGGTGATCGGCGGAATGGCGTACGCGGGGATGTCAGCGGGCAAACGTGCCAGCGCATGCCCGACCACGCCCGATGAAATCACGCTGTCCACGGCGCACGGCAGATGAGGGCCGTGCTGTTCAATCGCCCCGGTCGGCAAAACGATTACCGTGTTGGCTTTATTATCCAGCGTGGCAATGTCGGTCCAGCTCAGATACGGCAAAAAGCGGTTTGCCGGGATATAACCATGCAACATACTGTTTCCTCGCGTTATTGTGGCAACCACGCCGTGGCTTCAACTTCGATTAATACGTCCGGGCTGGGCAACATTTCACTGACCTGCACCACCGTTGACACCGGCGGTTCATCCGGGAAGAACTGCCTGCGCACCCGGCTGTAGTGCGGGAAATGGTCCAGATTGCGGAAATACTGCACCAGTTTGAACACATCGCTCATCTGCCCACCGGCGCGTTCAACGGTGGTGCGGATGCTCTCCAGCACATACCAGCTCTGTGCCAGAATCGGGCCCTCTTTGAAATCGGTAGAGAATTCACCGCTGCGTCCCAGTAGCCGTTGCGCCGCGTCAGGGATATCGCTGTAACCGCGCACGATGGTGGCGGTTTGCGGGTTCACCGGAATAATGCCGGAGAGAAAAATAAAGTCGCCGACGCGTCGCCACGCCGCATATTTGGCCAGCGGTTTACCCGCGCCATCATCAAGCGTCATCTGTTTCGTCTCCATAACGCACACCCTGTTTGAGCCGATAGCGCTGGCGCTGGCGCAGCGGCCAGCTTGCCGCATCGGCAGACGGAAAAATCACCACATCGTTGTGATAAAGCGCATCGGGCTGGCAGATGAGCTGAGAGGCTTCATCAAAGGCAGAACCCAGCTGCAGGCTCAATACGCCGCTGAACAGGGTATCGAGCGGGTCATAACTGCCGAGGGGGCAGAAAGCGTCCTGCACGTTATCAGCGCCCAGCAGCAGTGAAAGCCCCCGCGCCTGCGCTTCTTTCACCAGCGTCAATCCGCGCTGACGCGGTGTGCGATCAGGCACCGCGTCCTGCAGCAGCAGGTTGGTCAGGGGCAGGGCGATCAGCGTCACGCGGTGCAGGGCCAGCCGGTCAAGAATTTGCAGGGCATCTTCCTGTTGAGACAGCGCACAGCTGTGGCTGCAGGTAATCTGGCCACTGAACGGATGTTGTTGCAGGTAGTTCGCCAGCCAGCGCATGCCCTGCGCATCGGCATTCAACTCTTCATCTATGTGCAGGTCGATATCGAGCTGCCACTGTTCGGCCGCGTGCAGCAGATTGGCGAAGGCGACTGCATCCCAGTTGCTGCTGTGGATGAAACCGCCGAGAAGCGCGCCCGGACCGCTGACGGCCACCTGGGCGGCAATATGCTGCGCATCATCCTGGCGGGCAAAAAAGCTCAGCGGGGCGAGCGCCACGCGTTCAATACGGCACAGCGGATGCTGTAACTCACCGATCACCTGCCACGCCAGCGGCGCTTCAGGGCTGAACCAGTCGACGTGGGTGCGCAATACACCTACGCCACTCCCCACCGCCCAGCGCAACGCCTGCTCAGCGCGCTGCTGCAAATCCTCACGGCTCCAGTGCACGCGATCCTGATGCATCGCGGAAATCGCAGCCAGTAAACCGGGCTGGCGTGCCGGGCTACGCTCAAAGGTGAACGTTTTATCCAGATGCGCATGCGGTTCGATCAGGGCTGGAAGCACCAGAGCGCCATTGAGGGGCAAATAATCGGCATACGCTCCTTCAGAGGGGGCGAACTGCAGCCCGTCAGCGTGAAAATGTAACGTCGCCAGCTGCGGCTGGTTGTCCTGCTGTGGCCAGCTGTCTGGCAGGAGCCAGCGGGGTAAACGTGCGCCGGTTGCGCCTGGATAGATGTTCATAAGTCCAGTACCAGAAGCGGAGAACGTGCGCGTGAGCAGCACAGGACGATGCAGTCATTCGCGGCACGCTCTTTTGGGCTTAACACCTCGTCACGGTGATCGGGTTCACCCGACAAAACACCCGTAATGCAGGCACCACACATGCCTTGCTCACAGTAGAGTTCGATGTCGATACCCGCCGCTTCCAGCACCCCGGCAATGCTTTGTGCCTGTCCAATGGTATAACGCGCGCCGGAGGAGGCAATCTCCACGTCGAAGCTGTCGCCTCCGGTAATCAGGGAGGCTGCAGGATTGAAACGTTCGCTGTGCCATTGATCTGGCTGCCAGCCGCGTTCCAGCGCTTGCTGCTGCAGGTGGTGCATGAAGCCAGCTGGTCCGCAGGCAACCAGCGCGCTGTTGGCCGATGTTTCCAGATCGTCAGGTATCCGGGTGCGCAGGCTGTCGCCTTCGCTACTGTAGTGAATGACGACACGCTCACCGAGCTGCGCCAGACGTGTCGCAAACGCCAGTTCATCATGATGTTTGAGGTAGATATGCAGCATGAATTCAGCCTGCCGCCTGGCCAGCGCTTCTGCCATGACCAGCAGTGGCGTCAGGCCAATACCGGCAGCAAATAATAAGGTGCGCGGTGCATCCGGTAGCGGAAAGTGGTTACGCGGTGCCGACAGGGTTAACGCATCGCCGACATTCAGCTGTTGATGCAGCCAGCGGGAACCGCCTGTCGAGGCGGGATCAAGACGCACGCAGATTTCATAGCCAGCGGCACTGGCTGGCGAACACAGTGAGTATTGACGCACCCCTCCCGCCGGCAGGTGGACATCAATGTGCGCGCCCGGTGTAAAAGGCGGCAGCGGTTGGTCGCTGGCACTCTCCAGCGTCAGTAACAGATTGCCAGCACCGTTGGACTGCTTTGCGATGACGGTGACAGCCAGGTGTGTTGATTTCATAATCAGCCTGTCTTTGCAGGGCTGTCATCAGCGTTAGCGCCGCGCATACCCTTGTCTTTATCATGGATGCGATTATTATTTTGCCGTTGTGTAAGCGTCCATCTGTTTAATTCGCATGATGCGTTGCAAAAAAGAGAGCACCCACTATGTTTGCCTTCTCACGTTTTCTGATTTATTTCACCGAAGTGGCACGCCAGGGTTCGCTACGTAAGGCTTCCGAGGTGTTGCACGTCTCTGCCTCCTCTATCGATCGGCAGATTTTGCGCGTGGAGGAACAGCTGGATATGCCGTTGTTTGAACGCCATCCATCAGGTTTATGTATGACTGCCGCTGGCGAAATCCTGTTTAATGCGGCCAAAAACTGGCAACGTGATTTTGGTCGTGTTTGTACCCAATTAGAGGATCTGCGTGGCTTGCGACATGGCCATGTGCATATCGCCACCATTGATGCCATTAACCGCGGTTTTTTCTCCTCAATCCTGCAGCGTATCCGTGAAGACTATCCGGGCATTTCGTTTACCCTCACCACCATGAGCAATATCCATATCGCGAATGCGCTGACCGCCGGTGATGCGGATTTTGGCATCATGCTCAACCCACAAAGCTCGCGTGAACTGCTGGTGAAATCCTTTGCCGATCTGCGTCTGGGGATTGTGGTTAGCCGACATCATCCCCTGGCAACGCTGGAATCTATTCGCTTCAGCCATTGCGAACCCTGGCCGTTTATTGTGCCCGCCGCGCCATTAATGCTGGCCGATCCGCTGGAAGCGCTCATTAACAGTTCTGGCATTCGCCTGAAGGAAGTGGGGCGCACCAATAACATTCATATGCTGCGATCGTTAGTGCGTGATGATGTTGGCATCAGCCTGATGTGCTGGCTGGATATTGTTGATGAATATCGCCGGGGAGAACTGAAATTCATTCCGCTGATCGACACGGTATTAAAACCCTTTACTCTGTCACTGTGCGTGGCACCACAACGCCAGTTATCGGTGGCCGCGTCGATGATGCTCGGGCAGCTCGAGTTATTCTTTGCAATGATAGAGAGTGAAGAAGCGCTGGCAGGCAAGGAAGAGAAGCATATCGGGTAAACGCCGGACTTGCCCGCCAGATGTTGCAGCGGGTGGTGATGAACAACACCTATTGTAGATGTAAGGTCAGTCTGGTAGCGGCACAGCAGCCTCCTTTAATACAGGTATCACGATGGTGAAGATTGAACACGCAGACCCGCGCTCGGCGGAATCACAGTGGCTGATTGAAAAACTCTCCGCAGAGCTTGCGGCTATCACTGGCGATGGCGGAAACAGCCGCGCCAGCGTTGACACCTTTCAGGGTGAAGGCGCGTTGTGGGTGATCGCGAGAGACGCGCAGGGCACGGCCGTCGGCTGCGGCGCGTTACGGCCGGTGGCTGCCGGGATCGCTGAACTGAAAAGGATGTTCTCCGACCGCAGTTTGCCGGGCATCGGCTGCGCCTTGCTCTGCGCTCTGGAAGCCGCGGCAAAAAACCTGGGATATCGTGAACTGTGGCTGGAAACCCGGCATGTTAATCAGCGCGCCGTGGATTTTTATATCAGGCAGGGTTACCGGCAGAGAGAAAATTACGGACCCTACCGCGGCCGGGAAGAGGCCATTTGCCTGGGCAAAACGTTATAAAATAAAAGGGTGGCTGACATCAGTCCGGCGGGTTTGATTTAGCGGCCCGTATCATCTTCCATCGCCCAGCAAACTCACCACAACAAAAAGCCCGCTCAGCTTTCCCTGAGCGGGCTTCTTTCAATCTGGCCGGATATTAAAATTGATATTTAACGCCGCCCTCGCGGGTACGCCAAATCATCATA
>NZ_JASEWO010000244.1:0-5257 GCF_030024295.1 Pantoea sp. Pa-EAmG | reverse complement strand
ACCACGACAAAGCATACTGGGGCAAACTGCGCACGCCGTTTAAGCTCGAGTTCTATCATCAGGGCATGTATTTCGACACGCCGGTGAAAATCAATGAAGTCACCGCGTCTTCGGTACGTGAAATCAAATATAACCCTGACTACTTCAATTTCGGCAACGTAAAACACGATGCCGATGCGGTGAAAAACCTTGGGTTTGCCGGTTTCAAAGTGCTGTATCCTTTAAATAAAAAGGGTAAAGACGATGAGATTACCAGCTTCCTGGGTGCCAGCTATTTCCGCGTGATTGGCGAAGGCCAGGTGTATGGCCTGTCGGCGCGTGGTCTGGCGATTGATACCGCGCTGCCTTCCGGTGAGGAGTTCCCGCGCTTTAAAGAGTTCTGGATTGAGCGGCCGAAGCCGCAGGATAAACAGCTGGTAATTTATGCGCTGCTGGATTCTCCGCGCGCCGCCGGTGCCTATCGCTTTGTGATCCAGCCAGGCAAAGAGTCCACCGTGGACGTGCAGTCTAAAGTGTATCTGCGTGACAACGTCGGTAAACTTGGCGTAGCCCCACTCACCAGTATGTTCCTGTTTGGCGCTAACCAGCCGTCGCCGGTCAGCAACTTCCGTCAGGAACTGCATGATTCAAATGGCCTGTCGATTCACGCCGGAAATGGCGAGTGGATCTGGCGTCCGCTCAATAACCCGAAACACCTGGCGGTCAGCACCTTTACCATCGAAAACCCGAAAGGCTTCGGTCTGCTGCAGCGTGGCCGTGACTTCAGCCATTACCAGGACCTGGACGATCGCTATGATCTGCGTCCAAGCGGCTGGGTTGAGCCGCAGGGCGACTGGGGCAAAGGTCGCGTAGAGCTGGTGGAAATCCCGACGGCAGATGAAACCAACGATAACATCGTGGCCTTCTGGACGCCGGAGAGCCTGCCAGAGCCAGGCAAAGAGATGAACTTCAAATACCGTCTGCACTTTACGCGTGATGAAAACCAGCTGCACCAGGACGATGTGGCCTGGGTGAAAGACACGCTGCGTTCTGCGGGCGATGTGAAGCAGTCTAACCTGGTGCGTCAGCCGGATGGTTCCATCGCCTTTACCGTGGACTTTGTCGGTAAAGCGATGAGCAAGCTGCCGGAAAACACCCAGGTGGCGCCGCAGGTCAGCGTCGGTAACAACGCCGACGTGGTCGAGCAGAGCGTACGCTACAACCCGGTCACCAAAGGCTGGCGTCTGGTGCTGCGTCTGCGCGTGAAAGACAACAAGCAGCCGACCGAAATGCGTGCGGCGCTGGTGAGCGGCGACAAGACATTGACGGAAACCTGGAGCTATCAGTTACCTGCCAATGAATAAATCGACTTATTTACCTCAATCTTACGTGGAGGCGCTGCCGCTTGATGCGGCAGCACGCGCCACGCTCAGCGCCTCGCTGCAGAATGCGCAGGCATTTCATGCCATTCACAGCGCGCTGGGGCAGGATATCGCCGCCAGCGAACGGCCGGACGATGCGCCGCTGAAATCGGTCTCGTCGCGCGTTTCCATGGCGTGGCCGGATTCGCTCGCCGGTGGCCAGCAGCTCAGTAAAGATTATCTCGACCGCACCACGCTGAAGGCGATGCCGCCGGTGAAGCGTTCGCTGATGTTCCCGGAAGCCTGGCGTACTAACCCGATTGCGCGCGCCTGGGATTCCCTGCGCGGGCAGAAAGGCAATCCACGCTATGCCACGGTGGAAGAGCAGAAAGCGGAAGACAAATGGCGCCACGTAGGTTCCATGCGTCGCTACGTGCTGCTGATTCTGACCATTCTGCAGACCGTGGTCGCCACCTGGTACATGAAAACCATTCTGCCGTATCAGGGCTGGACGCTGCTCGATCCGGTCGAGCTGTTTAACCAGAACTGGCTGCAGTCGGTGGAGCTGATCCTGCCGTATATTCTGCAGACCGGCATCCTGTTCCTGTTTGCCATCCTGTTCTGCTGGGTATCGGCTGGTTTCTGGACCGCGCTGATGGGCTTCCTGCAGCTGCTGATCGGTCGCGATAAGTACAGCATCTCGTACTCGACCACCGGTGATGAGCCGCTCAATCCGGAACATCGCACCGCGCTGATCATGCCAATCTGTAACGAAGACGTGGAACGCGTGTTCGCCGGTCTGCGCGCAACCTGGGAGTCGGTAAAGCGCACCGGTAACGCGGAGCATTTCGACGTTTACATCCTGAGTGACAGCTACGATGCCGACATCGCCATCGCCGAGCAAAAAGCGTGGATGGAGCTGGTGCGGGATGTCGGTGGGGCAGGCAAGATCTTCTATCGCCGTCGCCGTCGCCGCGTGAAGCGTAAAAGCGGCAACATCGATGACTTCTGCCGTCGTTGGGGCAGCAACTACAGCTACATGGTGGTGCTGGACGCCGACAGCGTGATGAGCGGTGAGTGTCTTACCGGTCTGGTGCGCATGATGGAAGCGAACCCGAACGCCGGTATTATCCAGTCGTCACCAAAAGCGTCAGGCATGGATACGCTGTATGCGCGCTGTCAGCAGTTCGCCACCCGCGTTTACGGGCCGCTGTTTACCGCCGGTCTGCACTTCTGGCAGCTGGGCGAATCGCACTACTGGGGGCACAACGCCATCATTCGCGTGCAGCCGTTTATTGAACACTGTGCGCTGGCACCGCTGCCGGGTGAAGGCTCCTTCGCCGGTTCGATCCTGTCACATGACTTCGTGGAAGCGGCGCTGATGCGTCGTGCCGGCTGGGGCGTGTGGATCGCCTACGATCTGCCGGGTTCTTATGAAGAGCTGCCGCCGAACCTGCTGGATGAGCTGAAGCGTGACCGTCGCTGGTGCCACGGCAACCTGATGAACTTCCGCCTGTTCCTGGTAAAAGGCATGCACCCGGTGCACCGCGCGGTGTTCCTGACCGGCGTGATGTCCTACCTGTCGGCGCCGCTGTGGTTTATGTTCCTTGCGTTGTCGACCGCCCTGCAGGTGGTGCATACGCTGATGGAACCGACCTACTTCCTGCAGCCGCGTCAGCTGTTCCCGGTGTGGCCGCAGTGGCGTCCGGATTTGGCGATTGCGCTGTTCTCCACCACGCTGGTGCTGCTGTTCCTGCCAAAACTGCTCAGCGTGGTGCTGATCTGGTTTAAAGGGGCGAAACCGTACGGTGGCGCATTCCGCCTGTTCCTCTCGCTACTGCTTGAGATGCTGTTCTCGGTGCTGCTGGCACCGGTGCGCATGCTGTTCCACACCGTGTTTGTGGTCAGCGCCTTCCTCGGCTGGGAAGTGGTGTGGAACTCGCCGCAGCGTGACGATGACGCCACGCCGTGGAGCGAAGCGTTCCGTCGCCATGGTTCACAGATGCTGCTGGGCATTGTCTGGGCCGTCGGGATGGGCGTGCTCGATCTCAACTTCCTGTGGTGGCTGGCGCCAATCGTCTTCTCGCTGATTCTGTCGCCGTTTGTCTCGGTGATGTCGAGTCGTGCCACGGTCGGGCTGAAGAGTAAGCGTGCCAGGCTGTTCCTGATCCCGGAAGAGTATGAGCCGCCGAAAGAGCTGGTCGACACCGATCACTATCTGCAGCTGAACCGGGAACGTGCGCTGAAGCATGGCTTTATGCATGCGCTGTTCAATCCGGCGTTCAACGCACTGGCGACGGCGATGGCGACATCGCGCCATAAGCAGAGCGCACTGCTGGATCACGCACGCGATCGCCGCGTCGATCAGGCATTGAGCGATGCGCCGGAAAAACTGAATCGCGAACAGCGTCTGCAGCTGATCAGCGATCCGGTGGTGCTGGCGCGCGTGCACACGCGTTTGTGGGAAAGAGCGGATAAATATCATCAGTGGGTAGAGAGTTATCAGAAACTCACGCTTAACCCGCAGGCGCTGCCTCAGCGCGCCTGACAGGCTAACGGTGATGAAAAAGCGGCAGCGATGCCGCTTTTTTTATGCCTGCGCTTCAGCGGGGGGCACAACGCGCCTCACACAATCTTTACGCATAAAGGCATAGCGGTTTAGCTGCACCCGCAGCTAAAATGGCGCGATGACACGTGCCAGCGTTCCTGAGCACATTTAAACAGTCACTGACGCACATCAGAATCAGGGGTGTCAGTTCAGGATGAGTAAATGCAGTGAAATATTGCCTGAAGTTAATTGCGCTGTGCGCCGCCATTTTGCTGCTGACGGGCTGTGGCAGCATTATCAGCCGGACCGTACCCGGACAGGGGCACGGCAACCAGTATTATCCGGGCGTGCAGTGGGATGTGCGTGACGGGCCGTGGCGCGTGCTGACCATTCTCGATCTGCCGCTGTCGCTGGTGATGGACACGCTGCTACTGCCGGTTGACGCACAGCACGGCCCGTACGAGTAACTTACGCCCAGTTGTCTGACGGACTGTCGTCGTCTTCCCACTCTTCGGCCGCTGCCTCGCCTTCTTCCAGGTCGCGCGGCGGCTCCAGCTGAAATTCGCCTTCGTCCCATTCGTGCAGGGTATTTTCCGACTGCCACTCCTGGCGCAGCTCAATTTCATCGAAATTACCGTCGAACACCGCCTGCGCCGCTTCACCGCTGCAGATTGGCAGGCATTCGCCCTGGCCGTCTTCATCAGCGAAAAACTCCGCCTGCCACATAATGTCGCCATCCTGCATCACGTACTTCTGCAGCGCAAACTGGCTGACGCTGGCGTCATCCTGCTCCAGCTCAGGCTGGCTGGCGAGAAACTCTTCACGTGCGGCTTCAATGGCTTCTTCTAACGTACTATACAGGCTCATCTGCAACTCCTTGTCAGTGCAAAAAGGGATTTCACAGAAGAATAGACGAAAATTGGCGGCTGTCAGGGCGGGAGAGAACAATGACGGGGTGGATGCGTAAAAAGTCATCCACCCGCGCCGGTTACATCATTTTTTGCGGAAAGTGCAGAACCGGTCGTACCGACTCGCGTAACACGGGTGCAGAATAACGGATGCAGCATTTAATACAGGGTTTCACCTTTTTAAAATTAATTCGTGCGGTGGCCAAAGCCTGATTTAAATTATAGAGCGTACCGATGAACACCATATCCTCCTTAACCGGCAGACGTTTACACTCTTTCCGATGCAGCAGATGGTAACCCTCCTGATCGGTACTGATCGTCACGTAGTAGTAGATACCTTTATTCATATTATGTGTCCTGAATATATTTGCTGTGTGTAATCTTTTTATATTTTTAAACGCGCAGTTAACGAACTAACTGTTAGGGTCGAAACTAACTGTATTCAATCGGGCTAACCAATT
>NZ_JASEWO010000437.1:0-446 GCF_030024295.1 Pantoea sp. Pa-EAmG | reverse complement strand
AAGCCGTGGCGCTGGTGCAAAAAGTTGAGGGTGTGAAATCCGTCAGTGACAAACTGCACGTTAAAGACAGCAAAGAGACCACACTGAAAGGTTATGCGGGGGATACCGCAACCACCAGTGAAATCAAAGCTAAGCTTTTAGCAGATGACATTGTGCCATCGCGCAACGTGAAGGTGGAAACCACCGATGGCGTGGTGCAGTTATCAGGAGAAGTGGCGAACCAGGCACAGTCCGATCGTGCTGAGAAAATCGCCAAAGCCATTGAAGGCGTCAAAAGCGTGAAGAATGACCTGAAGGTGAAATCTTAACGCGAGCGAAGCGGCACTGTTTCGGTGCCGTTTCGTAATAAAAACAATGTTGTATGAACAAGCAGTTCGATTTTCACTACGGTAAGGAGAGGCTTATGTTTCGTTGGGGTATTATCTTTCTGGTCATCGCTCTGATTG
>NZ_JASEWO010000243.1:0-5275 GCF_030024295.1 Pantoea sp. Pa-EAmG | reverse complement strand
GTATATTTATTATACCGGCTAATGTAATATAATTGTATTTTTCTGTCCTCTCTGTCAGCGGATACATCTGATTTCCCCCTCAAATTATTCCCCGTTAATCAAACTTAGCAGGTGTAACACCGTTTTGGCCGGATGATTACGCCGCCAGGCAAAGGCAATGTCGGTGAACAGCGTATTGTTTTCAATGTCACGAAATACCAGCTGTGGATTATTGACGCAGCACAGCGAAGCCGGCACCAGCGCAATCCCGCAGCCTGCGCCCACCATGCCGAGCGAGGAGGTAATCTGCGGAGCCTGCTGAAAGCGTGTTGCATCAAAGCCGGCGCGCAGACAGGCACTGACGATTAATTCGTACAGGCTGGGCGCCACCTCGCGCGGGAAAATAATCAGTGATTCTTCGGCCAGCTGCGTTAGCGCAACACTTTGCTGCTGGCTGAGCGCATGGCTGGCCGGCAGCGCCACTTTCATCTCCTCCGTGGCGATCACTTTCAGGTTAAACGCCTTACTGCTCTCACACGGCAGACGAATGAACGCCGCATCCAGCAAACCTTCCCCTAAGTCCTGCATCAGCAGCGCCATGTTCTCTTCCCGGGTGATGAGCTCCATCGCCGGATAGCGCGTTTTGAAGGCGCGAATCAGCTCAAATACCGGCGCGCCAAACGCCACCGAGCTGGCAAAACCCAGTGACATCTGGCCGCTCATGCCCCGCGCCACGCCGCGCGCCTTTTCCAGCGCCATATCGGCCAGCTGCACAATCGCTATCGCATCGGGCAGAAACGCGCGGCCCGCATCGGTCAGTTCCACGCCGCGCGTCAGGCGCTTCAGCAGCGGCGTGCCGATCTCGTGCTCCAGCCGCTGGATTTGCTGGCTGAGCGGCGGCTGCGACATGCCCAGCAACTCGGCGGCGCGGGTAAAGTGCTGCGTTTCAGCAACGGCAACGAAATAACGCAGGTGGCGAAGTTCCATATCAAAAACGTCTCGAAGTTGGCAGTTTTCACTATTGGATTCTGTGAGCTATGTAGCCCACCATGATATTAACACGGCTTAACTATCTGATTGTGAGGCAGCAAATGTGTAACTTTGTATCTGATTGTTCATGCGAAGATCAGCTAAAGGAATCCGTCACTCTACTGGGACAGCAATCACCAGAAAAGGTTATCTATCAGACCTCCCTGATGAGTGCGCTGCTCAACGGCGTCTATGACGGTTCAACCACCGTCGCGCAGCTGTTGCAGAAGGGCGATTTTGGCCTCGGCACGTTTAATCAGCTGGATGGTGAACTGGTGGCATTTGACCGGCAGGTTTATCAGCTGCGCGCCGATGGCAGCGCCAGCCCGGCACGGCCTGAACAACAAACCCCGTTCGCCGTGATGACCTTCTTTAAACCGGAACATCAGCACCGCTTTACGCATACCGCCACGCGCGATGACGTCCATCAGGTGATTGATCGCATCATCACCTCCGATAACCATTTCTGCGCGCTGCGCCTGAGCGGCCGCTTTGCCTCGGTACAGACGCGCACCGTGCCCTGCCAGTGCCGCCCGTATCGCTCGATGCCGGAAGTGCTGGGCAATCAGCCCACCTTCGATTTTCGCCAGCGTGACGGTGAGCTGATTGGATTCCGCACGCCGCAATACATGCAGGGTATTAACGTCGCCGGCTATCACGAGCACTTCATTACCGACGATCGTCAGGGCGGCGGGCATATCCTCGACTATGTGCTGGAGCAGGGCACGCTGACATTTGGTGCCATCAGCAAGCTGGTGGTCGACCTGCCGCAGGATCGCGAGTTTTTACAGGCCGATCTCAATCCTCAGGATCTCGATGCCGCGATCCGTTCCGTCGAAAGTTAATCGCAGAGGTGATCATGAAACAGCTTAAAACCCAGACGCTGTGGAACAGTGGCGCAGACCTGGTTGTCGCTCAGCTGGAAGCGCAGGGCGTAAACCATATTTTTGGCATTCCCGGCGCCAAAATCGACAAGGTATTTGATTCGCTGGTGGACTCTTCCATTCAGCTGATTCCGGTGCGTCATGAGGCTAACGCGGCGTTTATGGCCGCGGCAATGGGTCGTCTGACCGGCCACGCCGGCGTAGCGCTGGTGACTTCCGGGCCCGGCTGCTCAAACCTGGTGACCGGCATGGCCACCGCCACCAGCGAAGGCGATCCGGTGGTGGCGATCGGCGGGGCGGTTAAGCGCTCCGACAGTGCCAAACAGGTGCATCAAAGCATGGATACGGTGGCGATGTTTCGCCCGGTGACCAAATTTGCCGTAGAAGTCACTGATGCCTCGGCGCTCGCGGAGTGCGTATCGAACGCGTTTCGCCATGCCGAAAACGGGCGCGGCGGCGCATCGTTCCTCAGTCTGCCGCAGGACATTGTTGACCAGCCGGTGTCAGGCAGCCTGTTACAGCGTTCAGGACACATCACGCTGGGCGCTGCGCCTGACGCGCTGGTGAATGCCGTAAGCCGCGAGATTGCGCGGGCGAAAAATCCGGTGATTCTGCTGGGCCTGATGGCCAGCCAGCCGGAGAACAGCGCGGCGATTCATGAACTGCTGAGCAAAAGCCGTATTCCGGTGACCAGCACCTATCAGGCGGCGGGCGCGGTGCGGCAGGAGCACTTCTCACGCTTTGCCGGCCGGGTTGGCCTGTTTAACAATCAGGCCGGTGACCGCTTGCTCCAGCAGGCGGATTTGATTATCACCATTGGTTACAGCCCGGTCGAGTATGAACCGGCCATGTGGAACAGCAGCAACGCCTTGCTGGTGCACATCGACGTGCTTCCCGCCGAGACCGATAACCACTATCAACCCGACGCTGAGCTGGTAGGTGATATCGCCGGGACAGTGCGCAAAATAGCCACGCAAATCACGTCACCGCTGCAGCTCAGCGACGCTGCCGCCACCATTCTGCAGGATCGTCAGCAACAGCGTCAGCTGCTGGCGATGCAGGGTGCCAGCCTCGATCAGTTCGCCCTGCATCCACTGCGTATCGTCCGGGCGATGCAGGACATCATTAATAGTGACGTCAGCCTGACGGTCGACATGGGCAGTTTTCATATCTGGATTGCCCGTTATCTTTACAGCTTCCGGGCACGGCAAATCATGATTTCCAACGGGCAGCAAACCATGGGCGTGGCGCTGCCGTGGGCGATTGGCGCCTGGCTGGTCGATCCGTCCCGTAAAGTGGTGTCGGTGTCGGGCGACGGCGGCTTTCTGCAATCCAGCATGGAGCTGGAAACCGCCGTCAGGTTAAAGGCCAATATTCTGCACATCATCTGGGTCGACAATGGCTATAACATGGTGGCGATTCAGGAAGAGAAGAAATACCAGCGCGTCTCCGGTGTGAACTTCGGGCCGGTGGATTTCAAAGCTTACGCGCAGGCGTTTGGTGCCGCTGGATTTTCGGTGAACAGCGCAGCTGAACTGGAACCCACGTTGCGGCGGGCGATGGAGGTGGAAGGACCGGCTGTGGTCGCCATCCCGGTAGATTACAGCGATAACCCGCTGTTGATGGGGCAGCTGCACCTCAGCCAGCTGCTGTGAGCGGAGGCGAAGCCGGACCGGCCGTGAACATCACGGCGGTCCGGAACAATAACGCAATTTACGGTCTGGCCGGGCGGATGGGGTTAAAAGCTCTGCCAGTCCGCGTCCATGCCGTGCCCGGCTGCTACGGGTACAGCAGCCGGACGTTTCAGCGCGGAGACCGTTTTCAGGCGATCAGCAGGTCGCGCGGACCCGGCCAGTGAAAACTGATTCACCAGGCCGGACAGAGTTTGCGCCTGATCCTGCAATGACGCGGATGCGGCAGAAGCCTCCTCTACCAGCGCCGCATTCTGCTGCGTGACATCATCCATCTGATTAATCGCCAGGTGCACCTGCGAGATGCCGGTGTTTTGCTCTTCGGCGGCGGCAGCGATTTCGCTTACCAGGTCATTCACCTGACGGAACGCGGTTTTCAGTCCTGACATGTTCTCTTCCACCGCTTCGGCCTGTACCGCACCCGATTCCACCAGGCTGTAGGAGGTATCAATCAGCTGTTTGATCTCCCTGGCCGCCTGGGTTGAACGCTGCGAGAGATTGCGCACTTCACCCGCGACCACCGCAAAGCCCTTTCCGTGTTCGCCGGCGCGCGCCGCTTCGACGGCAGCATTCAGTGCCAGAATATTGGTCTGGAAGGCAATGCCTTCGATCAGCGTGACAATTTCGGTGATTTTTTTCGAACTGGAGCGGATCTCCGCCATGGTGTTGAGCATATTGCCCAGCGACACCGCGCTGGCGTCTGAAAGTTCTGTCGCGTTACCGGCCAGACGATTAGCCTGCCGGGTATTGTCGGCCGTCTGACGCACGGTTTCGCTCAGTTCCGCCATACTGGCCGCCGTCTGTTCCAGCGAGGCGGCCTGCTGTTCCGTCCGCGAGGAGAGATCTTCGTTGCCGGCGGCGATTTGTGCCGACGCCGAACTGACGGCGTGAGAAGCGGTACTCACCTGCGCCAGCGCGCTGCCAACCCGGTCAAGCAGCTGGTTAAAGGCGCGGGCCATATTGCCGACTTCGTCTTTTTTGCTGTCATCGGCGGTGACGCTCAGATCAAGGCTGCTGCCAACGTGATCCATCACCTGACCAATCGCTTTCAGGCTCTGACGAATGCGCACCAGGGTTAACGCGGTGAGCGTACCCAGTAACAGCAGAGTCACCGCGACGCCGGCACTCAATCCCCAGAATGTGCGGTGATAGATCTCCTGGTTCACCACGCGCAAGCCGTCACCCAGCGACAAATTAAGCGCCATCTGCTGGCGATAATCATTTTTTAACTGACTGATGGCGCCGCCAATACCGCTTTCGGCTTCCAGCATGCCGAGCGTGACGTCATCCTGATGAGCATGTGAAGCAGCAAGAAACGCCGGCAACCGCGACTCCACCAGCCGCAGCGTCGCCAGGCCTTTAATGGTGATCTGCTTGTCTTCGTCGCTGGAGATATCATTGGCTAAATAATATTCTGCCAGCGTTTTAATATCGGCCAGGCGCTGGGCGATCTCTTTCTCGACCGGCGGCATGCGCGCATTGTCAGTCTGGCTTTGATGCTTATATAGCGACAGAGAGAGTTTATTGCTGCGATCGATCAGCTCGGATAAATCGCGAATAGAAGGAATTGCGTTAGCCTGTACGTATTCAAAACGGTCCTGAAAACCGCCCAGCAGTCGCACAGAAATAATACCCGTCACCAATTTTTCTAAATCCACATGGGTAAGATCGCCCAGCATGGCTTTCTGTGCC
>NZ_JASEWO010000436.1:0-447 GCF_030024295.1 Pantoea sp. Pa-EAmG | reverse complement strand
GCTATATGTCCGAACAGGTGAAAGAGCGTTATCACCAGTGCACTAACCTGGACTGCTCCTGTACTTTCAAAACGAATGAGAGCATAACAAAGGTGATCACCGCACCGCCACAGCCGGAAACCGTACCGGAAGCACCACCGGAACCGGTAAGAGAACGTCAGACGCTGGGCCGTTACGGCTCAGCATTCCGCCAGGTTCATTAATCCCCCACGGCCGCTGCACGACCAGCGGCATTTTTATGTCTGTACTCCGTCTTTCTGGAGCCCTTTTTCTGGCAAGCCGCTTTGTAAAGAGCCGTGCATGCATAACGTGCATGGATCTGCATGCAACATCATGTACCGCTTTTCCCCGTTCAGGCCATACAGGGCACGACCTAGCCCACACAATGCACCTGCATGAAAAGCGATGCATAAAGCGGGCAGGCGTGGCGGGGATAGCATTGCGCGC